>CAYYHT010000381.1:0-7625 GCA_964471355.1 uncultured Enterobacteriaceae bacterium | reverse complement strand
TCGGCCTCGGCGCCGTAGCCCGTGAAGACCTCGGGCAGATTGGTCCAGCCCGATGTGCCGGCGAAGTAGCCACCGGCCGGGTCATAGGGGGTGAGCGACGGCTCGACTGGAGTCAGCCCCATCACGTCGGTCAGCTGGTTGACGTACAGGGTCACGTCGGCCGTGTGGAACAGCGAGGACTCGTCGTGCAGGCCGAGCTCGGCGGTCACGATGCGCTCTGGGCTTAGTGTCTCGTCGCCAAAATCGCGGATGAATGCACCGTCTCGACCCGTCGGCAAGTCGAAGTTCATGTAGCGCTCGACCATGTTGGGGGCGCGGAACGCCGTACCGCCGGTGACGCGAACGCTGGTGTCTTCGCGCACTCTAAGGATCGCAGAACCACGCGGAGACAGGGTCTGCGACAGCGGCAGCTTCGGGTCCTTGTCAGCGCGCAGGCTGACGACCAGCTTGACCTTGTTGATGGTCGCTTCTTCGTTCAAGAAGGCGTTGGCGTGGTTCTCGACGATGAAGATGCCCTCTTCGTCGAAGTCTTGGCCCAAGAAGGCGAAGTTCGCGATGCTCTTGTAGCGGAAGCCGATGCCGCCGTTGACGCGGTGCATGATGGGGCCGGTCTGCAGCTCGCCGCTGGACTCGAGCTCGAGGTCGATGGTGTCGCTGTCGAGCCCGGAATTGACCGACTGAGCGGCATCTTTCGCCTCGGTCCAGGGACCGACGGCTCCGTCGATGCTGTTCCAGAATGCACGCAAGTGGACGGGTCCGTAGGCCACATCACCGCGGCCGTAGAAGTGCTGGACGTCGATGCCGTAGTCGCCGAGCACACCGATGTTGTAGAACTCGCCAAACGCGTTGGACCAGCCGCCGCTGACCGAAGCAAAGCCGTTGTCGAAGGACACGTCGAGGCGTCCGTTCGCCCGAAACGCCTCGAGGCCCAGGTCATCGTCCGTGCCAAACGCGTTGCGGGACTCGAATGCGTCGGCATCGTAGTCTTTGGACCAGCGGCCCTGTCGGTCCACGCCCGCACTGAAGCGATAGCTGGTCTTGTCTTTTCGACCGGTCACAATCGCGGTGCCCTGAATCAGTCCCGGCTGTCCGGTGCTGACCTTGACGATGTTGCTGCCTTCGCCTGGGGTGCGCGTGATGATGTTGATCACGCCTGTCACGGCGTTGGCGCCATAGACCGCAGAACCCGGGCCGCGAATGACCTCGATGCGTTCCACCTCTTCGAGAGAGATGGGCAAGCTGGCCCAGATGGTTGAACCGATGAAGTCTAGGTAGGTGCTGCGTCCGTCGATGAGGATGAGCACCTTGTTTGCGAGCTCGCGGTTGAAGCCACGAATCGAGACATCGCTGTGCCCGGCCGCCTGGCTCATGACCTCGGCGCCAACCACCCTGCGCAGCAGGTCGGGGATGTTGGTCACGCCAGACAGGCGGATGTCCTCGTTAGTGAGCACGGTGATGGTTGACGGGGAGTCGATGGGCTCTTGCCCGTAGCGTGACGCGGTGACGACAACGCGGTTGTAGGCCTCGGAGATGAAGCCGCCCGGAAGCTCGGGGATGTCGAGATTGTCGGCAGTGCCTTCGGTTCCCTCGGTGCCTTCGCTTCCCTCGGTGCCTTCGGTTCCTTCACCGCTCTCGGTGCCCTCGGTGCCGGCATCGACGACGACGGGCTCGACGGTGCGTTCGGCGATGATGGCGGACAGCGCTTCGAGCTCGGCTGCGATGGCCTGCAAGCGAGCAATTTCTTCAATGGTTGGACCGGCGACGCTTGTTCCCACCACGCCGGGATTGGCAGCCGGCTGAATGGTCGGCGAGTTGCGCGCCTGAATCTTGGCCTCGAGCACAGCGACGATGGGGTCGACATCGGCGGCCTTGTCCGGCGAAGAATCGCGGAACAGGCGGTAGTAGGTCAGCGCGTTGTCGAGGTCATCGAGGTCGGTATAGGTCCGCGCGATGTTGTACAGCGTGGCCGGGTGCGGAAACGCCTCTTGGGCGGCCAGAAAGTGCTGCAGCGAAATCTCGTAGCTGCCCTCCTGTGCCGCTTCGAGGCCAGCCATGAAGTGGCGTCGGGCATCGTCTTTGGGATCGGCGAGGGCAATCTGTGGCAGCAGGAGTGCGAGAAGGGCTGCGAGGCCTAGGCGAGCTGTAGATGACATCGGCCGCATCGTACCCTAGGGGCGAAGCGGATTCGGGCCGAATCAGAACAGATCGTCGGGAAGGCCCATGTAGCCGTCGGGCGCCTTCTCATCGTCCTTCTTCTCTTCTTCTGCGGGCTTTTCGGGCTCGTCGGGCTTGTCGGCAACCGGGGGTGGGGTCGGCTTGACGACCTTCTTCTTGACCGTGGGGGGCTTGACCACCTTCACAGGCTCAACGACGGGCTCGACTGGGACCTCTGGCTCGACGACCTCGGGGTCGGCGTCGGTGCCTTCTTCGGTGCTGGGTGGCGTCTCGACCTCGGTCGTGATCAGCTCGGGGACCGGGATGGTGGCGATGGTGCTCTCGACGTTGGGCGGAGCTGGCCTGGCGGCCGTCTGGTCGTCGCCGCCGGACTGGCTGGCAATCAACAATCCGCCGCCCAGGAAGGTCACGCCGATGAGCACGGCGATGCCTGCGACGGCGGCGATGGCCAAGCCCATGCCGGCGGAGCTGCCCGATGCGGGTGCGGTGCCGTTGTCGGGAGCGACCCGGCGTTGAATGCTGCTGTGTGTCAGCGAGAGTGAGCCGAACTGGTCGGCGGGCAGGTTCACGCAGGTGGCCAGGTCCCACATCAGCGCTTCCATGTCCGGATACCGGTCCTTTGGGGCCTTGGCCAGGCACTTGCGCACGATGTCTTCGAGCCCGTTGGGCACACCAATATGTGGCGCCACGCTGTCGAAGGTGGGAATCGGCTGATTGAGGTGCGCGATCATGGTCGCGGTGCTGGTCGAGCCATGGAACGGGTAGTGCCCAGTGATGCTGCGGAACAACAGCACGCCGAGCGCATAGATGTCCGCGGTGTGGTCGACGTCGGTGCCCTTGACCTGTTCGGGAGCCATGCAGTGAGGCGAACCGAGAATCAAGCCGGCACGGGTGATGGACTGGTCGCCCTCGGTGAGCTTGACCAGGCCAAAGTCCACGACCTTCATGTGCTCGTTTTCTTCGCCCTCTTCGGTGTTCTTGACCAGCAGGTTGCTCGGCTTGAGGTCGCGGTGGATCACGCCGCGTTTGTGGGCGTAGCGCAGTGCTGCACAGACCTGCAGCAACAGGCGAACCGCCCGCTGGTAGGGCAGTGGGCCGGCCTTGAGCACGTCGGACAGGCGTGGCCCGTCGATGAATTCCATGGCCAGAAAGAAGCGTCCGTCGTCGGTGTCGCCGAAGTCGTGCAAGGTGACGATGTTGGCGTGGTCGAGGCTGGCGAGGACCTCGGCTTCGAGCTGAAAGCGCTTCTCGAAGGACTCGGGGTCCTCAGCGTCAGGCGGCGGCTTAAGCAGCTTTAGGGCGATTTCGCGGTTCAGCTTGATGTGCTTGGCAACGTACACTTCTGCCATGCCGCCACGCGCCAAGAGGCGCATGACCTTGTATCGGCCAGCCACAACCGACTCGACTGGCAGTTCCATTCCCGCCCGGTTCGCCTTGCTCAATCAGGCTCCACAGTCGTGTTGACTGTACCATTGAACACGCGGTTCCGTTGGTTTGAGCAATTGGAGCGGCCGACGGGGTGGCGGATCGCCGATGCGGGCATCACAGCTGATCGGTGACGTCGAGCACCCACAGTTCCTTCCACTTGCTGGTGCTGTCGCGGCTGACACCGCTGTACGCGATGTACCGTCGGCCGTTCGCGGTGCCGAGCGTGGGGCGGTCGATCTGCAGCACATTGGTCACGATCTCAATGCGCTTGCCGTCGGCGATGCGGTACATGACGAGCTTGTCGGTGGCGCGTGTCGGCGTGTACAACAGGTAGTCCCGCTCTGGAGACACAACGACGAGTGCTGTGGCATCGGCACGCACGTCCGCCTCGATCACATCGCGGTCCTCGCCGTCCTGCAAGAAGATGCCCGTGTGTGAGCCACGCCCACTCGACTGCAGCAGGGCCACGCCCTTGCTCAACCATGCGCCCTGGCTCTGGTCGCCGTCCCCTGCCGCAAGTGGTGTGGCTTGCGGCAGCACGGGCTTGTCTTCTTCGCCCTTCTTGGGCTTGGGGTCGTCGGGTCCCGGTTCAACAGGCGCCGTGGGCAGGGTCATGAGATCCCGTTGGCCCATGGCCCCGCGTGAGAACAGCAACCGGCTGCCATCGGGCGAGAACGATAGGTTGTCTTCGCGCTCTGGAGTGGCGGTGAGAGGGGCCGGGGCCGCAGCGCCGATCGTCCACAGGTAGATGTCGCCGTCGGCGATCCAGGCCAACTGCTTGCCATCGGGCGATACGGCGGCTCCTGCGGCACTTGGGTGTGCCTCGACTTCGGGAGCGAAGGGCATGCCGCCGGTGCCCGCGGTTGGATCGATGGCGAACAGACGGCTGTTGCGTGCGCCGCGCTCCCAGACCTCGAACATCAGGCGACCGTCTGGAATCCAGACTGGCGTGCCGATGTCGGCCATGGTGAACGCGGTCGTCGCAGCGAGCACTTCGGTGGCTGTGTCGGGGCCCTTGGGGCTCCACGTTGCCGTAAAGGCGGTCTTGGTGTTGGCCCGGCCCTGGACCTCCCAAGCGAGTCGGGTGCCATCGGGAGAGAAGGTTGCTGCAGTGGCGTGGCCGTCTTCGTGTGTGGCGATGAGCAGTGGTTCGCCGGGTTTTGGACCTTCGGGCTCGGGTGGCGCCACGGGCTCGACCGGAGCGTCGGGGACGTCGGTGGGCGTTGGCTGCTCGGGCATTGCAGGCGGAGGAGCCCCCATCGAATGCACCACGGCCAGGGTGCCGCCCATGCCGATGGTACCGACCGCGATTCCCGCGATGAGTGCGTTCCTACCTGCTGCTGAGATGTTGCTGGCCACGAGCGCATGGTCGCACATCTGAGCGCTGCGGAACAGACGTCAGCTGCGAAGTTTCGGAGGAATGGTGCGATACATCAACGGCTCAAAGATGAACGAGGGGATCAGCCGTACAAACTGCATGAACGCCGCCATGGGAAACGGGAAGTTGATGAAGCGGCGGCGACGCTCCAGACCGTTCGCGATGATCTGCACCGCCTTGTCCGTCGAGATCATGAAGGGAGTCGGGTGTTTGGCCCCATCCGGCCCGTGAATTGGGGTGTCGATGAACCCAGGATGAATCGAGGTCACGGCGATTCCTCTGGGCCATAGCTCGACCGACAGGGCCTCGAACAGCACGCTGACGGCGGACTTTGCCGCTGAGTACGGGCCTCCTGGAGGAATGCCGCGGTAGCCAGCCACTGATGAAACCACCGCAATGTGGCCCGAGCCGCGCTCGATCATGGCTGGCAGCACCGGGTCGATGGTGTTGATGGTGCCCTCGTAGTTCAGCTTCATGACCCACTTGGCGGTCTCGCCGCTCCACTTCTTGACGGGCATGGGGCCTCCGCCGCCTGCGTTGGCCAGCACCACGTCAACGACCCCGAGCTCGGCCTCAATGGAGCGCACGGCCTCGGTCATCTGCGGCGCGTCGGTGACGTCCGCTTTGGCCCATGCCACCTTTGCGCCAGTGGCGGCAATCTCGTCCGCGACCTCTTTGAGCAGCTCTTCGCGTCGCGCGATGATGCCGACCGCGTGCCCGCGCTTGGCCATCTCGATGGCGAGACCTCGTCCGATTCCGCTCGAACCACCGGTGATCAGGTAAACGGCCATGAAACCTCCAAGGGGGGCGAGTGCTGTCTTCGCCCACTCGCTCCTTGAACATGAGGCCAAGGAGGGGCGAGCTTCGTCTCGCCCACGCGCATATAGCCCGCTGCGATGGACTGCTTTGCGAGCATTGCGCCGGGCCTCGAAGAGGCACTGGCTGACGAGCTGGCCGACATCGGCGTACGCGGCCGAGTCGAGCCCGGTGGAGTGCGCTTCAAGGGCAATGTGACAGGCTTGTACGCAGTGCATCTGCACAGCCGCTTGGCCGGTCGGGTCACCGTCGAGGTGTGTCGGGTTCGCGCAAAGACCCTCGACGGTCTGGGTCAGGGAGTCCGCAAGGCCGCGTGGAAGAAGTACATCTGGCCCGGCCAGCCCTTTGAAGTGAAGTCCACCCTGCGTGGCAGCAAGCTTCGCCACGGCTCATCGGTGCAAAAGAAGGTCCAGCACGCGATCGCCGACTCCTTGCGCGGTCCGCGACTGCCCGGCCCGCGCCCTCCTCGCGAAGCGGCCTCGGTGATTGTCCGCATCATCGACGACCACGCGATTCTGTCCATCAACGCCAGCGGCGAGCTGCTGCACCGGCGCGGCTGGCGCAAGGCCACTGCCAAGGCTCCTCTGCGCGAGAACCTCGCGGCCAGCTGCCTGCGCCTGGCCGACTGGAACCCCGGCGAGGCCTTGGTGGACCCCATGTGCGGTGCGGGCACCTTTGCCATCGAGGCTGCGGGCATTGCCATGGGCCATGCGCCCGGCGGCCGACGCAGCTACGGATTCGAGCGCTGGCCCTGCTTCGAGGCAGCCCCTTGGAAAAAGGCGCTCTCCGCCGCCAAAAAGAGCCGCCCGCTTGACGATTCGAACGCCACAATTCTGGGAGCAGACCGCGACGAGGGGGCCATCAAGGCCTCTCGCAGCAACGCCCAGCGCGCAAATGTCGATCGACGCCTGAGCTTCCGTCAGATTGCATTCGCAGAGCTCATGCCTCCAGGGGACAGGGGCTTGCTGATCCTCAACCCGCCATACGGAAACCGCGTCGGCAAGAACTCCGACGCGGGCCGCATCTTCAAGGGCATCGGCGACGTGCTCAAGGCCAACTGGCAAGGCTGGGGCTTGGCGATTCTGGTCCCGGCCCCAAAGCTGCTGGGAGCGCTTGCTATGGACCTCGAAGAGCAGGCCAGCTTCAAGAACGGTGGGCTGAATGTCGGGCTGTACACGGGCGAGGTTCGCTGATCGGCGTTGGGTCATGGCGTGTTGATGACGCGGATGATGCCGTCGCTCAATCGGCGTCCGTTGAAGTTCAGCAGCAACCCCAGCGGCTTGTTCGAGAGCTTCAGGTACGTGAGGAGCTGTGCTCGATGGATGTCGTTGACGGCAGCGACTGCCTTCAACTCGATGATCACGAGGCCGTCGACCAGGAGGTCGATGTGGTACGCGTCGCTCACGGTGATTCCCTTGTAGACGACAGGCAGGGACTTCTGCAGTTCAACGGTGTGACCAGCAAGTGTCAGCTCGTGGGCCAAGCACCGCAGGTAAGTCTTCTCAAGTAGGCCGGGTCCCAGTGTTCGGTGCACGCGAATCGCGGCACCAATGATTCGTTTGCTGATGACATCGATGTCTGGTGGCATGCTTTGATCCCTCCGGCGAACGCCAGTGCAAGGGACGAGCCAACCGAAAACGAGGCTTCTGTGGTTCGTTCGGCTGACTTCCGTCACCACGCGTCCAAGTCGCGCTGGTCCCAATCGGACCGTCCGGGATGGACTAGGCGCCCGAGTCTTCTGAAGTCGGGCATCTGTCAGTAGTGCAGGTGTCAGGTACCGCGAAGGTGAGGAGCAGAGTGTTCACGCAACTGGGTCTGTGGGCCCAAG
>CAYYHT010000380.1:0-7634 GCA_964471355.1 uncultured Enterobacteriaceae bacterium | reverse complement strand
AACCGCCTGGTGCTCGATGGACGCACGTGGGGAGACGGCCAGCAGCGCGCCATCGTGCAGCTCCGGCATCCGCCTTGCGGGCAACGCGGGACTGTCGGGCACCATCGAAGACCTCACGCTGGTCGGCAACGATCAGGCGTTCGACGGCTGGGGAGAGCAAACGTGGAACGTCACCGGCTGTGTGCTGGCCGACAACGCCGACAGCAGCTCGCTCGACGTCGAAGCCCAGTGCACAGAGGGCTCTGTGCAGCTCGGCGACCTGACTCTTCCAGCGGGTGAGGACGGCCTCTTCTTCACCGACGACGACCCCTGGAGTCGCTAGATCAGGGGTCGACCAGCTGCACCTTGCGCTCGACTCCCGCTCCATCGAGCACGAACAGGCCCACTTCGGTGCCCCCCGCATCGTAGGGACTGGCCGGCGGCGTGAAGTCTGCGTCCCAGCGGGCAACACCCTTGGTGATGCGCAGCTCATCCATGTAGCCGTCGAACGAGTCGCCGCTGTAGTTGATCAGATCGCCGACACGCAGCTGGGTGGCATGGCCAGAGATGCTGCCGGCGGCGCTGGTGTCCTCACCGACGTTGACGCCATCGAAGTAGACCGTGGCCACGCTGCCCTTGCGCACGCATGCCACGTGGGTCCATGTGTCCAGCGGAATTGCCGGGCCCGTCTGAACCGACAGCACGTTGGAGGCCGTGAAGTTCAGCTGCGCCACGCCATTGGAGTTCAGGTAGATGTGCCAGGCGCCTGTGGTCCAGGTGCCGTAGTCGCGGTGCACGACCAGGAAGGAGTAGGGCACCGAGTTCAGCTTGATCCAGAAGTCGATGGTGAAGTCACCGGGGAACGACCAGTCCGGGCTGCTGGGCGAGGTGAAGTAGGCACCGCTACGGAAGTCCATGGACGTGTCACCGAACTGCTGCTCACTCGCCGTGTGCTTCATTGGGCCGGCGGCCGTCAACACATGGCCCGCGTCGGAGCTGTCGGTGAAGGTCGTGTTGCCCTGGGCGGAATCCGAGTGCACCAGCAGCACGTTCGAGCTGTCTGCTCCACCTTGGAGCGTGATCTCTTTGGCGTACAGGGTCAGCGAGCCGACGGTCTCGGTGGGCGGGGTCGTGACCTCGGGCAGCACGACGTCTCCGGTGAGATCGGCGATGTCGTGGCTGTGATCACCCCTAGCGACTTCGGTGCCCAGCGTACCGACAGGCAGGTGAGCGACATCGACCGTGCCCGAGGTGATGACGGCCCCGTCGTGCTCATGGTTTCCGGCGGCGAGGGTGCCGGCACTGGTGCCGACCAACACGCGATCGAGGCTTAGCAGGCCCTCGGTGATGTCCGCGGCGTCGTGGTTGTGAGCATTGGCCCCAACACACCCCCAGCCGGCGGTCGAGTACAGCGCGACCTCGCCGTCCACACAGGTCAGGTCGCCCAGCATCATCGGCAGGTTCACCAAGCGGCTGGCGTCGATGTTGCCGCTGCCGTCGATGACCGTTGTGCCTCCGACGCTCACGCCATCGAGGGCCAGCGGGCCGCCACCAGACGCGACAGAGTCTGCGATGGCCGCACGGAAGGCGAACGGCACACTCGCGATCTCGGCGCGCGGACTCAGCTCGGCGCCCGTATCGACGGCGATGCCCAGCCACACGTTGTCTCGGTTGCGAAACTCGTCGGTGTCCATGGCCAGGGTCTCGCCGAGCTTGAGCGCGTAGTAGCCGGCGTCGAGATCGGTGGTGATATCCTCGGACCAAAATGCGGTTCCGCCGGCCGCCTGGTCATAGAGCTTGATGTGCAGGGTATAGGTGCCGTCCAGAGGCACGCCTGTGGCGTCCATCATGCGCCCTTGATGGTGCAGAGACAGCGGCACGGCCGACGCGGTGGATGACACAAGAAGGGCGAGCAGGGCTAGGCGTTGCATGGGGACTCCGTGAATGGGGCACTGTAGCGCGAAAACACCGCACTTCGAACGAATATGGTCTCGCGCCACAACGCCGTTCTAGTGCGCGTCGAATCGCGCGATACTGCGCCCCATGGCCCACGAACTCGACATCGACGAGCTCGAGCAACCTGCTGGAGCTGGCCCTGGAGCGGTTCGCGCGGTTACTGCCCAATCAACCGGCGGGTCGCGCGATCGAGGCACGGGCAGCCCGCGTCGGGGTTCTCCGTCACCTTGGCCAAGACGCCGACGCCGCCACCGAACGCGCGCTCGTAGCGCAGCTGGAGCACGATCAGGCCACTCCGGAGTGGAGCCGAAACCTCGCCTCGGAACTTCTCATTTCGGAATCATCGAAGGATCGAGAACGATCGCACACGTAGCGGACAGTGAGGTGGTCCCTTGTTGTCATTGTTCTTGATGTTCCTTGCCTGTGAGACGTCGCAGGAGGACCTGAACCCCAGCGTCGACCCCGAGATTGGGTACGAAGATGTGCAGGGAATCTGGGACGCAAACTGTGTGCCCTGCCACACCGGCGGCAGCACTGCCGGCAACCTGGACCTGTCCGCTGGCCCCGAGGAGCTGTTCCGTCCATCGGGCCAAGCCGAGCTCCAGCTCGTTCATCCTGGCGACGTCGACAAGTCCTACCTGTGGCACAAGCTCGTCATGACGCACACCGACGTGGACGGCAGCGGCGGCTCGATGCCCCCACAGGGCACGCTCGATGAGGGTCTGCTGGACATCGTGGACGAGTGGATCAGCGAGCTCGATGGCACCGTGATCGAGGACGACCTGCCCACCGAAGACGACCCGCCCGACGACGTCGAGCCCCCTGCAACCATCGAGGGCTGCGACCCGGAGCCCGAGCCCGAACCCAACGAGGACCGCTACTGGTCCTTTGCGTCCAATGAGCTGAGCAATCGCAGCTTCCCCACCGGCAGCACAACGTTGGTCGAGCACCCCACCGGCCCCGATGAATCCAGGGTCGTGGTGGTGCCCGATCAAGGAATCGCCTGGGTCGATGCGGACGGCACACTGCTGCAGCAGATCCCCATGGGCGACCCACCGGCGCGCATCGCTCTGCTGCCCGGAGACAGAATCGTCGTCACCCTTCCTACCGCCGGGTCCATCGCCATTCTCGATGCATCAGATGGCCAGCTCTCACTGGAGTCCGAGGTGGCTCTGGACTGTGCCGAGCCTTGGGGAGTCGTCACCCACGCAAATCGGCGGCGCTTCTGGGTCGCCTGCAGCCAGTCCGACGAGGTGCTCGAGGTGAGCCCTTGGGACCTCACCGTCAAGCGGCGCTGGCGGGTCCCATACCAACCTCGTTGGCTCGCGTTGCGACCCGATGCGTCGGTTCTCTATGTCGCTACAGCCCAGGCAGAAGGGCACCTGTACGCCATCGAAATGGACGACGGTGCAGTACGCGAGGTCGCCTTGCCCGTCATCGGCCAGAGCTCGGATCTGCTGTCGGCACGCCTCACCGGCGATCCCGCAGTGTCACCGGATGGCAAGTACCTGGCCCTGCCAACGATGTATGTCGACGCTGCCGGAGTGCTCATCAATCCCACCGCGACCGGCTACTACGGCGCGCCTCTGGCCTCTCTCAACCTGCAGCGCTTCAATCCCGGCGTCATCAGCATCCAGCTGTATGGCGGCGGCGAGACCAAAGAGCGAGCCTGGCTGATCGATCGACCCATGCGTGGCTACCCATCGAGCGTCACCTTCTCTCGAAACAGCAAGTGGCTGGCCGTGCCCATGCCCGGGGCCGACTCGGTGATGTTCTTCTGGCGCTTCTTTGACCACGAGGGCTGGGGTACCTGGAGGTCCAACAGCGGCGGGTTCAGACAGATTCCTCAAGCCACGCAGCTGCACATTTCTGGCGGTCCCGACCACGTGTCCTTCGATGGCCACATGTCCTCGGTTGTGCACAACCGCATAGGTCGGACCGTGCAGCGACTGCCCACCGACGATGTGTGGGACAGCTTCCAAGGCGGAGTGGGCGAAGAGGAGCTCTCCGTCACCACCCCATCCACCGAGCTGTTCGAGTCGCCGCTCACCCCCACCCAAGAGCTTGGACGCCAGCTGTTCCACTCCGCCATCGATCCACGGGTCTCGGCCGCCAACAACCCGGTGTCGTGCAGCAGCTGTCACTTCGATGCGCGCACAGACGGCATGACCTGGCTGATCGGAGGCAACGGCTATGTGCAGACCCCCAGCTTGGTCACCGCGAGTCACACCGCTCCCTACACGTGGTTTGGCGCCGTCGAGACCATTGCGGAGGAGGCGATGATCACCGCCAGCGAACGCCTGCAAGCCCCAGAGCTGTCCGACCTCGATGCGATTGAGGCCTATGTCGGAACCCTGACGGTGCCCGACACCGGTCCCCCCGCCGAGCCAACGGTCTTGCAGCTGGGCGAGACCGTCTTCGAAGAGTCGGGCTGTGCGGACTGCCACAATGGCGCCTACTACACCGATGGCTTTGCCCACAACGTGCTCTCAGGCGGCGCCACCGCCACTCCCACGCTGGTCGGAATCGGCGCCACCGCCCCGTATATGCATGACGGAAGCATCGCGTCCCTCGAACAGCTGATGACCTTCACCGACGCCGGGCACATGGGGGACACCTCGGAGCTGAACTGCGACGAAAAGGCGGCGTTGGTCGCCTTCATGCGCGGTCTGTAGACACGGCGGTAGCGCGCAGGGGCCGCTCCGGTGTCCAACAGACATTGGAGGAATCATGGTCCGATTTGCGTGTGTTGGTCTTCTGCTCATCACCACTGGCTGCACGGTCGTTCAGGGAAGTGGCGTCTCGGCGTCTGAGACCCGGACGCTCACGGGCTTCCACTCGGTCAAGAACACCACCTTCACCGACGTTCAGATCAACGCCGACGCGGCGGACTACAACATCGTCGTGCAGTGCGATGACAACCTGCTGGAGGACCTGAAGATGCAGGTCGACGATGGCGTGCTGCGCATCTTCACCGCCCCAATCCTGGGCTTCATCAACGCCAATGACTGCAGCGTCGACATCGACATGCCGCAGTTGCTGACGGTCCACAACAGTGGCAGCGGCGACGTGGTCTCGACCGGGGGGATTGTGGCCCTCGAAGAGGCGAGCAGCTCGGGGTCGGGGGACATCTTCATCGATGGCGTCGACACCGCCTTTCTCGACATCCACAGCAGCGGCTCGGGCGGCATCACCGTGTGCGGCAGTGCAGCTGCAATCACCGTGTCGAACAGTGGCTCGGGCACCATCGACGCTGAGTGCTTGCCAACCGCCGAGGCCGAGCTGCGCGCAAGTGGCTCCGGTGACCTGCACGCCACCGTCGATGGGCCAGTGAGCGTGCGCCTGTCGGGCTCTGGCAGCGCACATGTACACGGCGATAGTGTCATCGTCGAAGAGCGGACTTCAGGCTCGGGCGATCTGGTCATCTACGACTGAGCGACCGGACCGGGCTAGTGTCTGGGCATGAGCATCGACGACGTAAACGAGTTTTGGTTTGGCACTGACGAGCAGGCATGCCGCATCGCAATGCAGCGCTGGTGGCGCAAAGACCCGGTGCTCGACGCCCAGATTGCCGAGCAGTTCGGGGACCTGATGACCCGCGCCGCCGCTGGTGACCTCGACAACTGGAAGCAGACCGCGACGGGCTGTCTTGCCCTCATCGTGTTGCTGGACCAGTTCCCGCGCAATGTGCACCGAGACAGCGGCCAGGCTTGGGCCGCTGACGCCGATGCCCAGCGGGTCTCACTGCACCTTATCGAGACCCAGATGCTGCAGCAGCTGCCGATCTGGCGCCGGCTGATGGCTGTGATGCCACTCATGCACGCCGAGGACAGGCAGCTGCAGCTGGTCTCGATTGCCCAGAACGAGAAGCTGGTCGCTGCGGCCCCCGACTCCTGGCGCTCGACCGCCGAGGGACAGCTGAAGTACGCACATATGCACAAAGACATCGTCGATCGATTTGGGCGCTATCCCCATCGCAACGAGCGTCTCGGCCGCGCGACCACCGATGACGAAGCCGAGTTCCTGGCGGGACCGAACTCCAGCTTCTGACAACGCAGCGTTCCTTGTGTTGGGCACCCGAGTGCGGTTAGGCAGCCGCCATGAGTGACTTCCCAGCGGTCATGCCGCACCACGACCTGCTCCCCATCTTCGACGACACCTGGCTGCTTCAGGGGTCTGTGAAGTTCAAACCCTTTGTCGTGCTGCAGCGGAACATGGTGGTGCTGCGCCATGGCACCGAGCTGACGCTCATCAATGCCATTCGTCTAAACGACCCAACCGAGGCCGCGCTGCTTGAGCTCGGAACGGTGAGCAACGTGGTCAAGATCGGCGTCCACGGCATGGATGACGCCTACTATGCGGACAAGTTCGACGCCAAACAGTGGGGACTCAAAGACCGGCCCAACATCCTGGCAGCCGACAACCTGCCCCATCCAGGCCTGTCACTGTTCCTGTTCGAGCTGACCAAAGCCCCCGAAGCCGCGCTGCTGCTCGACGTGGACGATGGTCTGTTGATCACCTGCGACAGCGTGCAGCACTGGGAACAGACTGACCTGTCTTCGTTCGTGGGCAACTTGGTGACGTCCGTGATGGGCTTCAAGAACCCCGCGCAGATTGGCCCGCCCTGGCGCAAGAAGATGACCCCCGAAGGCGGCAGCCTGAAGCCGGACTTCGATCGCATGGTCGCCCTGCCCTTTAAGCACCTCGTCGGCGGACACGGCGGGTTGTGCCGTGGCAACGCAGACACGGCCCTGGCGGCCACGATGGAGCGGGTCTTCCCGCCCAAATAGACGGGGCAGACCCGGGTTTTAGCAGCCCGAAGTGCCCGAGCAGGTCGAGTCGTCGCACACGTTGACCGAGCCCGACAGCGGGCTGGTGGTCGCATTGGTGTGCTGCGGCTGCATGGACTCGTCGCTCTTGACCGCAGTCATGTCGATGAGCTCGAGATCGAGGCACAGTGCCACGCCATCGGCACAAGGCACGCAGCTGGCACCCATGCCCACCGCCAGGTCGCAGATGGTCTCGGGGGGGCCGGTCTCGTCGATCAGCGCCACGAGCGGTCGCGTATCGACCAAGCCGGACAAGG
Source organism: uncultured Enterobacteriaceae bacterium (assembly GCA_964471355.1). Classification (GTDB taxonomy): domain Bacteria; phylum Myxococcota_A; class UBA796; order UBA796; genus CAYYHT01. Next base: position 613 of record CAYYHT010000380.1, on the reverse strand, counting down.
TGGCCCCTTCGATCGAGGTGCCGTCTGCCGAGAATGCGCCGCTGATGAACAGGTCGCCGATGTTCACTTCGATGTCGTCGACGGCCAACACGGTCGTGTCGGGGCCAACGGTGAAGTAGGGGTCCTCGGAGAAGCTGGCACCCGGGAAGGTGATGGACGGCTCGCAGGTGCCCTGGGGCGACACGCCACCGATGATCTGCAGGTCGGCACCACTGAGCGAATGCACGCGCAGCAGCAGCTCGGTGTCCAGGTTGTCGGCCAGCAGCACGCCGATGCCGGCGGGCTTGGTGACGGTGCTGTCCTTGAGGTTCATGCTGTAGACGCCGCCGACCAGCGACGAGCTGTCGGTCACCGCTGTGCCCACGGCACTGGTGGTGAAGTCCCATGACGCGCTCTTCTGGCCGCTGCAGTAGTCGACGGTGGCGGTGTAGGTGGTGCTCGGCGCCAACGGCGCATCGGGCGCGAACCAGATGGTGGTCGCGTCGTGGGCAATGGTGCCGGCCACATCGCCCGACGATGAGGTCAAGGTGATGGTCGCGTTGGTGTCGGCCTCGACCAGCTTTACCCTCAGGTTGCTGCGGTAATAGACGCCCGATTGGTCGACGCTAGGGGA
>CAYYHT010000379.1:0-7639 GCA_964471355.1 uncultured Enterobacteriaceae bacterium | reverse complement strand
AGACGCCGAGCGGGTCTTCAAGCTGCTCAAGGGCGTCAAGGCCAAGGTCAATCTGATTCCCTACAACGAGAATCCAGATCGGGATCTGAAGCGTCCGTCTGACGACGTGGTCAAGGCATTCCAGCACTACCTGGTCAGTCGGGGCTTGCAGTGCAGTGTGCGCACGACCCGCGGCGAGGACATCTCGGCCGCCTGCGGGCAGCTCGGCAAGGCCCGGCAGCAGGCCAATGACGAGGGCTGGCTCGAGTCTGCTCGGCACATCGCCGGCCTCAGCTAAATGGGGGCGCTCGCTGACCGACGCGCCGAGCTAGGGCTTGAGCTCGATGCAGTGGCTACTGAGCTGCGCATTCCTGCCGCACACCTGCTGGCGATCGAGCTCGGCGAGTTCTCGAAGCTTCCCGAAGGGCCCTACGCCACGGGCTGGATCCGCACCTATGCGGCCCACCTCAATGTCGACGCTGAGCCCATCCTGGCCGTGGCCGCAGCGCAAAGCAGCGCAGGACCCACGCCCCTACCCATGGGGGCTGTGCGTGGCGCCGCGGGGCTGATGGCGCTTGTGCTCGCGGTATTGGTGGGGTGGCAACTGTCGACGTTGTCTTCAAGTCCCAATCCAGGGGATGTGGTCAATGTCGCCGATGCCGATCTTCCGGACCAACATTTGCGTCTGCGCATTGAAAGGGGCGGACGATTTGTGGTTCTGGTCGACGGCGAACAGGTGCTCGATCGGGCGCTGCGGCCGGGCGAAGATCTGCGCTTCTCGGGGCATGAACGACTAGAGTTGCAGTTGCCGGCGGCCGAGAGTGCAAGAGTCGAATACAACGGCGAACTGGTAGTTCCGCAGGGGCGGCAGGACGTTCCCCGGCGGTTGGTGTTCATCGACGATTCCGACGGGGGCTAGTGCCAAGTGGCCTCGGTACCACTCAACTCTCGGACCGATGCGATCCTCAAGCGGCTTGTGCGCCGCCAGGCGGACGCTCCGATCCGAAAAGTGCTCGCCAAGTCGCGTCCAGAAGACGTGGCGGCGGCAATGGAACACCTGAGTCCGCCGCAGCAGCGTCGCTTGTATGGCCTGATTGAAGAGGGCGAGTTCGCCGGCGAGGTGATGGCAGAGCTGTCCGACGACGCGGTGCGGCAGATCACCCGCGAGATGGACCAGGACTCGATCGTCGACCTGCTCGAGCACATGGAGCCCGACGACGCCACCGACGTCGTTCACGTGCTTCCCGACGAGCTGCGCATGCGCGTCATCGCAGAGATGGAGGGAGATCAGGAACACGCCGATGCTCTTGAACTGCTGTCCTGGCCCAGTGATAGCGCTGGCGGCATCATGTCGCCGCTCATGTTCAAGATGCATGGCACCGCGACCTGTGGCAACGCCATCGCGACGCTGCAAGACCGCCACGAAGAACTCGAGAGCGTCTTCTACCTGTACATCACCGACGATGTCGACACACTGCTCGGCGTGGTGTCGATGCGCCAGTTGCTGACGCATCCAGCGAACACGCCTCTTGTCTCGGTGATGACGCGCGAAGTGATCGCCGTCGGTCCGCGCGATGACCAAGAAGAAGTGGCCCGCTATGTCGCGCGCTACGACCTGCTCGCGGTGCCCGTCGTCGACGAGGGTCGCAAGCTGCTTGGCATCGTCACTGTCGATGACGTCATCGATGTCATCCGCGAAGAGGCCGCCGAGGACATGCTGCTGATGGCCGGCGTCCATCAGGACGTGCAAGAGATGGCCGGAAGTCCACTTCAGCTGGCACGACACCGCGGTGGCTGGCTGTTGGCGACCGCCGCTGGCGGCATCATGGCCGAGATCATCACGAGCGCCTACGCCGGCGGAGAGCTGAACTACGAGGTGCTCGCCGGCTTCATTCCCGTGGTCATGGGCATGGGTGGCAACGTCGGCATCCAGTCGACCACCATCGCGGTTCGCGGCTTGGCGACGGGCCACGTGCAGCTCGGCGGAGCCCTTGCCTTTGTGCTCCGCGAGGTCCAGGTCGGCGTCCTGCTCGGCGTCGTCTATGGGTTTTTGTTGGGCCTGTATGGCTTCATTACGGGCTGGCCCGACCCGTACGTGGGCATCACCGTTGGCGTCTCGGTGGTGATCGCCATCTCGCTTGGAAGCCTGCTCGGTTCTGGGCTGCCAGTCTTGTTGGCTCGCATGGGCCAGGACCCGGCGGTGGCAACGGGACCGTTCGTCACGACCGGCGTCGATATCCTGGGCATTCTGGTGTACTTCCAAGTTGCGACGCTGCTTGTGGGCGCCTCTTAGGAGGACGAATGGAACCGGTCGCAGGCATTATCGTGGGGTCGGTTGATGTCGGAGACTCCGACCGGATCGTGCGTGTGCTGACGGCCGAGCACGGACGCATTTCCATGATGGTGCGGCGAGCTCGGTCTTCGCGCAAGCGTTGGGGCGGACTCATTGAGGTGGGCAATCTGCTGACTCTGCAGCTCAAGAAGGGCAGGGGAGACCTGTTCATGCTCAACGGCGCAGATCTGCTATCGGCACCGCGAAAGGCGCGTGCGGACTTGGTTCGCATCGCGATGTTGGCCTACGGATGCGAGCTGTGTGCAGCGCTGGCGCCCGATACGCACCCAGCACCGAAGCTGACCCGGCTGCTGCTGACCTGGCTCAAGCTGCTCGAAGCCGAAGCGATGCCGGGCATGGCTTCCCGGGTGGCACTCGATGGCAAGGCGCTGACATTCGCCGGCTTGACCCCATCGCTGATCCGGTGCGCCCGCTGCGGACTCCCGCTGGATGGCGGCTGCACATGGGACCCCGAGGCGGGGGGAGCCCAACATGACCACTGTGGCGGGGGCGGACAGATTCCGTCATCCGTCCTGGCTCAATTTGAGACGCTTCGCCGCACCCCGCTGGCAGAGACGACGAATGTCGACGCGCCACCAGCCAGATGGTGTGGCATCTTGACCGACTTCGCTCAGCATCACCTTCGACGGCCGATCAAGAGCCGAAACTTGCTCGAGGAACTCTCATGACCTGCCGCTGTGCCCTCATCTTGCCCGCCCTTTGCGCAATGGTCGGGTGTGCCGGCTCGGTGGAAGTCACAGGGACTGTGTTCGAAGACAGGTTTGAGGATGCTCCGGGGCTGTCGCAGGCGACCGTGTCGATTCTGGACTTTCGTGGGCTTGACGTGTCGAGCGGGCTCACGGACGGTACCGGCATGTTTGTGCTGGATGCGCCGAAATCCGTTGCGACGATCTTCGCGACGGTGGACAGCGACTTGGGTCCAACCACGTCGTTCCGCGGAGTCTCCGGGCTCGATTCGTTCGCTGTGCCCGAGGCACTCGCGTTCGACGATGGGGTGTCGACGACGGACGATCGCATCTTGCTCGAGGGCCAGCCCGTCCCTAGCTTTTACGCGGTGTCACACGCTGAAGTCGATGCCCTTCGTGTGCAGTACGCGGGCTGTCCGGGGGCGTCCGAGGCCGGCGGTGTGGTGGCCGGCACTGTGCGCTATTTCCTGTTTGGCAACGACGGTACGGGTCGCCCCGACCCTGACTTCACCCCGCCCGCTGTGCGCCACGCCCACGTCGAGGTGGAATCATTGGTGGCCGACTCGCAGGTGACCACCGCCTGCTACCTCGACGCTGACGGCCAGCTCTACGACCCAGAGGCATCCGACGCTGGCGACGCACAGGCGTTTGCGATCTTCGGCCTGCAGTCGGGTTTGCATGTTCTGAATGTGGAGTTCGATGTCACAGACTCCACGTTCACAACGGCCTCGTACGACCTGTGGGTGCCAGCGGATGGCTTGGTTCCGCGGTTTCCACTTTGGGTGGAGTTCCCGCTGTTCTGAGCGAACCCGCATTTTTGTGGCTGCCAGACCTTGCGGCGAGGGCGCTGATGTCCTACTGTCCGGGCGCTTCACGCTGGCAAGAGGCTAGCCTAAGCACTGCTTACCCCCCCTTGGGAGCTGATTGAAATGGGTGAGATGATTACCAAGCCAGATGCAAACCCCATCATCTTTGCGGTCTGCAACGTCTTCTTTGGCGCGCTTGGCTACTTCCTGATGGGCCAGAAGAAGAAGGCGATGATTTCCGCCGTCATCTGCTTCGTTGGCTACTTGTTCTGCTACCTCCCCGGACTCATCTGGATGTTCACGTGCGTCTACGACGCGTGGCAACTGGGTCAGAAGCTCCAGGCCGGCGAGTCCATTGGCGAGAACGAAAACGCCGTCGGATTCCTCGACAACATCTTCAAGGACTAGCGAGTACCTGGGGTCACACACCGCTCTGGCGGTGTCTTGTGGGCCCGCTCGCTATTTGCCCTGCATGGACATTCAACTGCGCTTTGTGCAGGAGCATGGCCATGGGGTAAAATCCGCACGCTTTTCTGTGGAGCAAGTCTCGCTTGAGTGAACTCCGCCGTTCTTTCGGCTTCTCTATCTCCGTTGATGGTGGCACTGACGTAGGTCGCGTGCGCACCAACAATGAAGATAGCTGGGGTGCGCAATGGCTCGAAGACGGCAGTCTGTTCGTCATTGTGGCCGATGGCATGGGCGGCCACGAGGCCGGTGAAGTGGCTTCTGGTCTCGCCGTTCAGGTGGTCGAGGACGCTGCAACACGCGATGTGGACATCGATCCGCGGCAGCGCCTGTACGACGCTCTCGTTGAAGCCAACGAGGCGATCCTCGAAGAGGGAAACCGATCGGGTTCGCGCGGCATGGGCACGACGGCCATTACCTGCATCTGCAAGGGCCAAGAGGCGTACGTCGCCCTGGTGGGTGACTCACGTTGCTACCTGATCCGGTACGGACAGGTGATCTGGCGCACCCTGGACCACACGCGCGTTCAGATGCTGGTCGACAATGGCGACATCAGCGAAGAAGAGGCCAAGACACACCCCGAAGCGGGCATGTTGACGCGCGCCTTGGGTCACGCCCGGATGGCTGACGGCCGTCCCTCGAGCCCGACGTGCTCTCCGAGCCGCTGTACCTCGAAGAAAAGACCGACACGTTGTTGCTGTGCAGCGACGGTCTGACCGACCTAGTCGATGACTGGGAAATCGCGCAGCTGGTGGCTGGCAAGGCGGCTCCCGCTGCCATTCAGGCCCTCACCGAGCTGGCTTGTGACCGTGGTGGGCACGACAACATCACCATCGCCATCGTGAACACCGGCTTGCGCTCGTCCGAATACGACGAGAACTACCAGCCCGAGGGTTGGGACCAGCCCGATGCCTACGATGACCAAGGCGCCGGTGATTACGACACCTACGATGACCTTGAGACCGATCAGGCACCACCAGCGCCAGAGCCTGTGGCCGCAGCGCCGGTAGCTCAGCCGATTGCAGCCGCTCCCATGGTGTTGCCCGAAGAGTCCGAAGGCACCAATACGCTGCTCATCGTGGGCATTGGGGCCGTCGTGCTGCTCGTGTTCGGCATCATGGCGTTCACGCTGCTGACTGTCGTCCTCATGGTCGCGCTCTAGGCAACCCGTCGGCGGCCCGCCCGAGTGGCGGCGGCCTTCGAACGAATGCGTCCGTGCCCAGATGAGTGCGTGCCCAGGGGCGACGTGCGCGGCCTAAGGCTTGACGGCCATCTCTTCGGTCGTGGACGGAGCGGCGTTGCTTGACGCGGCACTGCGCAACTGATTGACCACGCCCCAGGTCAGCAGACCCAGCAGTGCAATGCCCAAGAAGATGGGGCCAGCAGGAGGTGCCGCGGCTGCGGGGGCGGCCCGCTCGTTGCCGCCACCGGTGAAGTGCGGTGTTGGCGGGGCCGGGGTGTTTGTCTTGGCAGCGGCGTCGTCGCCGGGCCATTCCTTTCGCTTCGGTGCGAAGGGGTCTGTCGAATCATCTGGAGCAGGGCCCTTGATGGCCGCGTTTGCGCGGGCTTGGGCTTCGTCAGACACCGGCGTGCGGTGGCTGCGGTTGTCGACACAATCGACCAGCTCGAGAGTTTCAGGGGACTGCCATTCGGCGCAAATGACCGTGATGTTGTCGTGTCCGCCTCGATCGAGGGCGACCTGCACCAGGTTCTTGCACGCCTCTTCGGGGCTGCTGTATTCCAACAGCTCGGGGAGCTCGTCGTCGGGAACGAGGTCGCACAGGCCGTCTGAGCACAGCACAATCCAGTCACCGGGCTGCATTTCCCAGGGATTGTCGAGAACGGCGACTTCCAGGCGTTTGCCGTCAGGCTTGCGTCCGCCGAGTGCCCGCGTCAGAACGCTGGACAGCGCAGAGACCTTTGCCTCTTCGGGAGTCAGCTCGCCGGCTTCGACGAGGTCTTCGACAAGTTTGTGGTCTCGGGTGCGCTGCACAATAGTGCCGTCCCGGACCAAGTAGACGCGGCTATCGCCGACCCAGGCGACATGGCCTTTGCCATCGCGCAGCATGATGCTGACGGCGGTGCAGCCCGGGCGCCCTTGCAGCCCGACACACAGAGCGTGCCGGATGGCGAGGTCCGCGAGTTGAATGGCCTCGATGAGCCGTTCGGAAGGATCATCAGGTGTGGCGCCATTGACCACATCGAGGATGGTGTCGACGCCGAGCGTGGACGCTTCGTCGCCGCGGCCCATGCCGCCCATTCCGTCACAGACGACCAGCAAGATGTCGTCACCGACATTTTGAATCGCGAACGAATCCTCGTTGGTGTGGTGCTCCTTTCCGATGTCGGTTTGGGCGCGGACCGCAATTGGCATCATGCGAGAAATGCTCTCCGAGGGGACGTTGCTCGGCAGCATACGACCCGGGGAGGATTCGAACAAACCCTCAGCATTGACCAGACCGCCAAGGCTCGGTACGCTGTTGCAGACGGGAGCCTCGCTTGAATGGCGAAAAGGGCCTACGAACCTGAACGCACCAGAACGTTCGCACTCGTGGGTCACCGGTCCGCAGGCAAGACATCTCTCGGGGACGTTCTTCTTCACGCCGCAGGAGTGACGCGCAGCGTGGGGCGAGTGACGAGCCGGACGTCATTGTTGGACCACGAACAAGAGGAGAGACAGCGGGGCATGAGCCTCTCCTTGAGCTCTGTTTGGTTCGATTGGGACGACCACCTCCTCTACCTGATCGACAGTCCTGGAAGCCAGGCGCTGGCCCATGAACGAGGACTGGCCATCAGCGGGGCCGATGCCGCCTATGTCGTGGTGAGCGCCCCCGATGGAGTGGAGTTCGGCACCGAGCAAGCGCTTCGCGATGCGGCGCAACAAGGCGTGCCACGGGTGGTGGTGTTGAACAAGATGGACCGGGGAGGGGACAGCGAAGGCATTCGAATGCAGCTCGAACGGTCTACCGGTCTGCGTGTCGTGCCCATGCAAATCCCGTTTTTCGAAGACGGTCGCTTGGTCGGCCTCGTCAGCCTGTTGCAGCGCAAGTTGCTGCGCTACGCGGACGATTGCAGCGGCGAGTACACGGTCGAAGATGTGCCCACTCAGCTGTCCTCCGAGACCGAAGCTGCCTGGGAACACGTCATGGAGTCGGTCGCGCTGACCGATGACGACCTGCTGGAGCACTATCTCGAATACCTTGAGCTGCCGGTCGAGATGATCCAGCGCGGAATGGCGCGGGCCATGCGCCAAGGTCTATTGATTCCGATGCTCTATGCCTCTGCACAAGAGCACATCGGGGCACAGGCCATTCTGGACATGGCGCCTTGGGCGTTGCCTGAACCCGGAT
>CAYYHT010000378.1:0-7653 GCA_964471355.1 uncultured Enterobacteriaceae bacterium | reverse complement strand
GCCGACCGCGATCACAGCAGGCTGTACGACCATGGGCGAAGTCGGCCCAGCGGGCTGCACCCAAGGCGGCGTGTCTGCGCTGGCGATTGGCAAGCCCGCAGCCGGTGCCGCCGCTCTTCTCGAAGATCTGAAGTCACTGCGGTTCGAAGACGCGGTCGAGCTGGTCACACATCTGGCGGCACGCATCGGCCACACGCCACAGACCCTCGACCCATCCCGCCACTGCTTTGTCACCCTCAACGATGGCCTGTCGGGCATGGAAGAAATCCTGCTGGCTGGCATTGGCACATCAGCCCCCGACATTCCCCTCGTCGGCGGCAGTGCAGGCGACGGCTTCGTCTTCAAAGAGACCCAAGTGGCGCTCAACGGTGCTGCTCGCGCGGCCTCGGCAGTGGTCTTGCTGCTTGAGCCCGGGGTGCCCTTCCACACATTTCATTCCCACCACTTTCACGACGTCGAACAGCGCTTTGTGGCGACGGAAGTGATCTTCGAGCAGCGCATCGTGAACCAGCTCAACGGCCGGCCCGCGACCGAGGTGGCCGCCGAGCTGATGGGGGTCACGCCCGAGGAACTCAAGGCGGAACCCGCTCGCTGGTTGGGGGAGCGCCCGCTGACGTTCTCGTTCGCGGTTGGGGAGCAGCGCTACCTGCGCTCCATCATGACGGTGATCGACGACGCGCTGCTGATGGCGGGACCCGTTGACCTGGGCATGGTCCTGCGCCTGGCCGTGGCCGGGGACCTTGTCGCCGAGACTCGCCAGGGCGTTCACCGAGCCATCGAGGCACTTGGCGCCGACCCGGCAGGGCTTGTCGTGTTCAACTGCGGCGGCCGCATGATGGAAGCCACACAGAAAGATCTGCTGACACCCCTCGCCGAGGCGATGTGCCATACGGCACCCACGGCCGGTTTCTCTACCTACGGCGAGCAGTTCGGCCCCCTGCAGATCAACCACACGTTGACCGGCCTGCTGTTCGGACACGCCGATGGATGATCCGACCGAGACCAGTCGCCTGCGCCAGGAGCTCGCCGCGGCTCGAAAGACGATCGACGCGCTCATGAAGCGGGTCGAGGTCGCCGACTCTCGTCCCGCGGGTCTCGACCAGCACGCGGTACTGGCGGCCATGTCCAACCTTGAGAGCATCATCGACCAGCGAACCCAGGAGTTGGCTTCGTCCGAAGAGCTCTACCGCGCGATGTACGACCATAATCCGCTGTTGGCACTGACGGTCGATGTGAACGGCGTCGTACTCGACGCAAATCAGACGTTTGCGGCGGCCTTCGAGACCGCGACCCCCGATCTGATCGGGCGCTTGCTGCCATCCTTCTTCTCGGTCGCTTCCGCAGACGAGATTCGTGCGCTGGTCACTGACGGGCTGCACAACGCCATGGATGTCGAGCTGACCGACGCCAACGGGCGCACGCTGATCATGACCGCCGCCGCGATTCCGGGCTTTGGCGGTGACTGCCAAGTCGTTCTGGTCGACGTCACCGATCACCGTGAGCTGGCCGCAGAACTGCAGCACTCACGCCGCCTCGCAGCAATCGGACACCTCGCGGCGGGCGTGGCGCACGAGATCAACAATCCCCTCGCCGTCATTCAAGGCCGGGTCGAGCTCATCGAAATTCTGGGACTCGAGGTGTCTCCTCCCGTCCAGAAACACCTCACGCTCATGGGCCAACACGCCAAGCGCATCGCACGCATCGTCCGAAGCCTGTCGGCATTCGCCCGACCGCGGGCGACCGAACCCGAGCTCGTGGCCGTCCAGGACCTGGTCAGCAGTGCCGCCGAGATCGCCAGCGCATCGATTGCAGACATCACACTCGAGGTCGACATCGAGCCGCCCAGATTGTCCGCGCAGGCCGACCGGTGGCAAATTGAACGCGTCCTCGTCAACCTGCTGAACAACGCGGCTGACGCAATGCCCCACGGTGGCATCGCGCGCGTCGTGGCACGCCGACACGGCGACATGACCCGAATTGAAGTCATGGATGGGGGTCCTGGAATTCCAGATGAGCTGCTTGACCAGCTGTTCGCGCCCTTTGTCAGTGGAAAGTCGCGGGCTCGGCGCAGTGGCCTGGGTTTGGCCATCACGTGGAGCATCATTCAGGAGCATGGCGGCACCATTCGCGCCGCCAATCTAGAGACCCACGGTGCTGTGTTCACATTCACCTTGCCCTGGAGTGATGGCAGCGAGCCGGCCACGACCGACCCCGATGTGGTCATCGCCAAGCCACTGCGGGTGCTGTGCATCGAAGACGAGGCCGCCATCGTGCAGATCGTTCACCGCGTCGCCGAGAGCGCTGGACACTCCGTCATCACTGCACGCAGCGCCGAGGAGGCACTGGAGCTGGCTCGAGAGAACGACTTTGACGTGGTGCTGTCGGACATCCGGCTGCCGGGAATGAGTGGCATCGAACTGCGTGAGCGCCTGGGCGAGCTCAACCCGAAGTGGCTCACGCATACGGTCCTCATGAGCGGCTACTTCCAGGAACTGCCGGCCGGCGTGCCGTACCTCCAGAAGCCATTCCGCAGCAAGAAACTGCTGCGCTTGTTGCAGACAACCGCATCGAGGCCGGTCACCTCGGGTTGAAGACCGCCTCGAGGTCTTCTCGTGTCAGCGACGTGATCACCAATCGTTCGCCATCCAGAGCAGCTTGCGCCAGGCTGCGCTTGCGCTGCTGCAGCTCGAGCACTTTCTCTTCGACGGTGTCCGCGGCAATCAACCGGTAGACCAGCACTGGCTTGTCCTGGCCGATGCGGTGGGCGCGGTCCGTGGCTTGGTCCTCGACCGCCGGATTCCACCATGGATCGAGGTGAAACACGCAGTCGGCCGCCGTCAGGTTCAAGCCCGTGCCCCCGGCCCGCACGCTGATGAGGAAGATCGGGGGCGCCTCGGGCTGCGAAAAGGACGTCACCAAGGCGTCGCGATTTCGAGTCGCACCGTCGAGGTATAGGCAGCGCCAGCCCCGCTGCGCAATGTGCCGTCGAACAATCTTGAGAAGCGACGGCCACTGCGAAAAGACCAAGCTGCGGTGACCCCGGCCAGACAGACTGTCGAGCTTGTCCATCAGCAGATCGAGCTTGGCGGAAGCCACGACTGGACCGGCCTCGTCGAAGGGAAGGAGAGACGGGTGGCAGCAGGCCTGACGCAGCCGGGTCAGCGCCTCGAGGACGTGCAGGGATTGACCGCCTGCATCGCGCCCTGGTCCACCCTCGAGCACCGACGTGCGGTAGGTCTCACGCACTCGCTCATACAGCTCACGCTCGGGCTGGGACAGCTCGCATCGCAGCACCGTCACCTGGCGCGGGGGCAGGTCAGCGGCGACTTCGGACTTCAAGCGCCGGAGCAAGAACGGGCGGATTCTCAGCCGAAGCTCATCCATGGCGTCGGAGTTGCGCTGCCTCTCGATGGGAATCTCGAACCGCCTCGCGAACGCCTTTCTGGGTCCAAAGAAGCCCGGCATGACAAAGCTGAACAGGCTCCACAGCTCGCCGAGCCGGTTCTCGAGCGGTGTGCCAGTCATGGCCAGCCGAAACGCCGCATTGAGGCCACGCGCTACGCGAGCAACGTGGCTGGCCGGATTCTTGATTGCCTGCGCCTCGTCGAGCACCGCGTAGCACCACGTCTGTTGACCCAACAACTCGGCGTCGAGTCGAAGCAGCGCATAGGAGGTGATGACCAGATCGACGTCGTCGAATTTGGCCTGACGTCTCGGACCGTGGTGCACCACAACCCGCAGGCGCGGCGTGAAGCGAGCCGCCTCCCTCGCCCAGTTGTGCAACACAGACGTCGGCGCCACGACAAGTGAGGGTCCCTGAGCTGCCGCCCCGTCTGACAGGTGGACATCTGCGAGCGCAGCCAGCACCTGAAGCGTCTTTCCAAGTCCCATGTCATCGGCCAGGACACCGCCCAGGCGATGCTCGCGCAGAAAGGCCAGCCAGCTGACTCCCTCGCGTTGGTAGGGGCGCAGCTCTGCCTTCACTTCGCTCGGCACGGGATGGTCGGCAACGCCCTTGAAATCTGCGAGTCGGTCGGCCAATTCTTGCCACGGACCGGCCTCTTTCCCGACCTCGGCCAGCAGGTCGCGCAGGACCCAAGCTGCGTGCCCTCCCAGAGTGCCGCCCTGCGCCTTCATCTCGACAAGCTGCTGAGCGGCGTCCCCGTGCCTCATCAGCCATTGCTCGGGCAACCGCGCGACTGTGCCGTCATCGAGTCGATGGTAGCGCTGGCCATCGAGCCAGCTGCGCAGAACTCGAGCCGGTGCCAACTGTTGGTCATCGGCGGCGAAGTGGACGTCAAGGTCAAACCAGTCCACTCCCGATGCCAGCACGAGATTGGCCTCGACCGCCCCACGGGAGCGGTTGAGCAGATCCTGGTCGCCGAACACCGCCCATTGCCGTTGCAGCGTCGGCACGCTGTCGGTCAGAAAGTCGAGCGCCGCGTCGTCGGACAGCCGCAGCACCGGCGGGAGCTCGGAGCGCAGCAACCGAAGTTCAGCCGCCTCCCAATCCAGGTCGCGGCGGACCAAGCCGACATCGGGGTCGGCGAACACGTGACTGCCGACGCCCAGATCGACTTGAACAGGCTCGCCGTTGACGACGTAGCGTGCCGTCGGACGAATCAGCAGCACGCCGTTCTGCTCCTCTTCGAGCACAACGCGGACCGCCTTGTCTTGAGGCAGGGCAACACCGGCAACATCGCCAGGCAAGTCGACCGGCAGTCCGCGGGCCACGACCATTTGCTCCACGAATTCGGACTCCTCTGAATGCGGAATCGACGGCAGCGGCCGCAGCAGTTGAGCCACGTCGACGCCTTCGGGCAGCGGTCGCAGCTCTCGTTCGCCCGTCAGCACAACGCCTCCCTCCCACGCGTCGAGGACCTGTGGGTGCCAGGTGAGCCGCAGTCGCCCGCCATCGCGGTGAGCGGTGATTCGCGGTTCGACGGGGTCGAGAACCACCGTCACAGGCTCGCCCATGTGCCGCACATCGTTGGCCGCCGCCAGAGCTCGCAGCGTCGACCGCCCCAGATGAGCAGCGATTCGGTCGAACTGCCCGGGCTCCTTCCAGGACTTGTCTGCGAGCGACGCCAAGCGGTCCAAGTGCAACGCTGCGGCGTGCAGCTCAAGATCCCACGGGTGGATCGGCGAGATGGTCTGGCGCAGCTTGACGGCGGTCTTAGGTGCCTTTGCCGCCTTGAGAGAGCCCCCGCCCCGGCGCGCGCGGCGAATGACCTCCAGCCGAAGTCGCATGGGCGCGCCCTCCCCTCCACCGGGAACGAGGTGGTAGCGCACGTGCCCCTTGTGAGGCTCGTTCAGCGATTTGCCGTCGGGGCGAACCACCAGCGGCATCAGATCGAGCTCCCACAGCGGGCGCATGAACCGCGGACGCCAGTCCGGATCGCCCCAGGCCAAGCACAGGAGCACCGCCGCGACATGGCTGCAGAGACCTCTTCGCGGGCAGTCGCACCCGTATGCATAGGCACTGCGCCGACGCCCGAAGAGCACTGGCTTTACGAGCGCCTCGTCGACGGTCCACCAGCGCCGAACACCCTCGGCGTGTTCAAAAACCCCATCGAGTGAGACGTACAGGTCGTCGAGCCAGTCTGAGCGCAGCACCGTCTGCGGGAACTCGAGCTGGGTCAACAGCCGACACAGGCGCTCTTCATCGAGCAGCTCGGAAGGGGGCGGCTGGACCGCGCTCATTGCGGCAGCGTGAAGTCTTTTATCCGAATCAGGTCGGCATGGGGCTGCACGGGCTTGGGTGAGTGCTCGGTCAGCAAGAAGAAGTGCATGCCGTCGGGGAATTGCTCGAGGAACAGGTTTGCGTTCTCGGGCTCGTTCTCGAACGTCGCCACGACCGGCCCGCCGTAGGAGCGAATGTCGGCGATGGCGCCCAACTTGTGCTCGAGGTCGGGAATGTCGAAGGCGGCCTTGAGGTGCAGCGACGTGCGCCCCCGCCAGAACGGCAGCCCGGCGTCGGTGATGGCCCGTACGGTGCCAGCGCCCATGTCGCTCACGTGTCGACCGGTCAGGTAGTAGACGTTGGCCCCGCGGTCGTGGCACGCAGTGACGAAGTCGACCGCTCCGGCGAGCACGCCGTCGCTGATCACGTAGGCATCGGTAAAGAAGCGCGCCTTCCAGAACGCCATCAGCTGGGCCTGCATGTACGCGTCTGACATGCCTTGGGCCGCGAGTGCGTCCAGCAGACTCCACCCGATCGTCTCGGGGGCAATCTTGGCGGCGGCCTCGGTGATGCCGGCAAAGCGTGGCTCGGCCACCTCGGCAAACTCAGTCAGGATGCGCTTGTTGCGCGGTCCCGTCGTAAACAGCGTCGAATCGAGGTCGAAGACCACACAGGGCAGCGCGCCCTGCGAGACGTGAAACTCGATTTGCTCCAATGCTTCTGCCAGCCGCTCACTACCCATGGGGTTGGGTGTATCACAGCACACCGCGGCGGGTGCGGTATCGTGCCCGACCGACCGAGAGACGCCCCAGATGCCTTCCTGGCTGATCAAAATCGCCCCGATCTTCATCCTGCTGGCCGTGGTCGGAATCGTCATCGCCCGCCTGCCAAGCGTCGACGGCATCAACCACAGCGCCGACTACAAGCGTCGAAGGGTCATGAACTGGCTGCCACTGGGCCTGACCTATGCATTCCTGTACATGGGTCGCTACAACCTCAAGGTCAGTAAGCTGGCCTTTGGCGAGATGCCCAACTCCCTGGGCGACCCCATGATGGGGAACGACGACTTCGGATGGATTTTCGGTGTAGGCACGGCCGTGTATGGCTGTTCCTTTCTGATCAACGGGCCGCTCACAGACAAGTACGGCGGCAAGCTCGCAATCCTGATGGGGGCCGGAGGGTCAGCGCTCATGAATGGCCTGATGGGCCTGTGCACATACATCTTGGTCACTGGGGCCCCCGCAGACGGCGTGCCCGCGTCTGACAATTACCTGCTCATCGCTGACAACTTCCGGGCGATCTTCAGTGTGCTGTACGCGTTGAACATGTATTTCCAGGCATTCGGAGCGGTGTCCGTGGTCAAGGTGAATGCCCCTTGGTTCCACGTTCGCGAGCGCGGCGTCTTTGGGGCCATCTTTGGCATCTTGATCAGTCTGGGGGTCTATTTCGCCTTCGACTGGGGCTACGCCATCGTCAAGAACCTGCCCCTGCAGTACGTCTTCTGGATTCCAACCACCATCCTGGGCGTCTTGTGGTTCGTCTGCCTGGGGATTGTGCGCAACAGCCCCGCCGAGGCCGGCTTCAAAGACTTCGACCTCGGCGACGGCAAGGCTGGCGATGAAGAGGACAAGTCGGTCGTCGAGGTCTTCCGCCTGATGCTGACCAACCCGATCATCATGACCATTGCCGCCATCGAGTTCTGCTCGGGCTTCCTGCGCCAGGCGATCATGCAGTGGTACCGAGAGTTCGCCAAGCAAACCGACATGGTGCTGCACCTCAAAGAGGGCTTTGTCTACGACAACTGGGGCCTGCTGCTGTGTTGTGCCGGCATCATGGGCGGCGTGTGCGCGGGCATCATCAGCGACTACTTCTTTCAGTCTCGACGCGGACCGGTGGCAGCCATCTTGTACGCCGGCATGCTGGTCGGCTCGATCGTGTTGCTGCTGACCTACAACAACCCGTACTTCATC
>CAYYHT010000377.1:0-7668 GCA_964471355.1 uncultured Enterobacteriaceae bacterium | reverse complement strand
CCGGTCAAACACCCGATCTGAACGCCGCTGTTCTGGCCCGTGTCGTGTCCCACCAACGAGACGTTGTCGCGGCACTTGGCACCCGGCCCATGGGAGTCTTCGGCCAGAATCCACGCGCTGACGGTCCAGAAGTTCGCGAGCCAGCCCTGTTGTACGTTGGTCTGAAAGTTGGAGTCCTGTGCGAAGAACACGCCTTCGCCCAGGGGACCCGCCTGTCCCATCAGCGGGGACGACCCTGTGCCGAAGGGGTCGAGGAAGTTGGAGACTGGCGAGCTGTCTTCGTACTCCCGGCCGAACTGGGTCTCGAAGTGGTACACCCCCATCCACGGTCCGAATGACCAAG
Organism: uncultured Enterobacteriaceae bacterium; assembly: GCA_964471355.1. Lineage (GTDB taxonomy): Bacteria > Myxococcota_A > UBA796 > UBA796 > CAYYHT01. The sequence goes on along the minus strand of CAYYHT010000377.1, from coordinate 7,325 downwards.
GCTCGTCTTCGGTGTAGGGCGGTGAGGGCGCCGTGGGATTGTCGAAGTAGACGTGCATGAAGTCAGTGTTCTGGGCGGCAGCGATCGTGGGGATGGTGACCCAAACTTGGCCCTCGGTGCCTTGATTCCAGTGGTCCACTTCGAATGGCAGCTCGATGCCTTCCCAGACAAACCGCAGGTCATGGCCATTGGGCTGGACATCGGACCAGTTGATCCAGCTCGAGTCGATCGTCACCAAGACGGGAAAGTTGTCGAGACTCTCTGTCCCAGCTGCATTGTCGAACCGCAGCTCAATGCGCTGCTTCCAGGAGCTGTCCCACCAGGGCTCTGCGGCCGTTGCGCTGGACGCGAGTGCGGTGCCGACAAACAGAAGGAGCAAGCGCATGACCGAAGGATACATTGTCTTGGGAGTACGTCGCAGGACTGTCGGGTTGAGATCGTGATGGACCGTCGAAAGGACATGTTTGGGGCGCTGGCTTCAGCGTTGCTATCGGTTGCTGTGTACGCTGCTCCAGTGGCCTTGTTGGCTCTTTTTACGCCCAGCCTACCGACGATTCAGCCCCAAGTTCAGGACACGCATTTTGCTGTGGTGTTCATGCCCGAACAGAGCGGGGATGACGCACCGCAACCGCCGTCCGTGGACACCCCCAGCCAGCCTGAGAAGGTCGGGCCTATGAGCGAGTCCGATGCGGAATCCGAGCCGCCGGCACCCGAATCACCGATGCAGCACGCGGAATCTGCGGAGCCGGCTCCACCAGCGATGGCCCTTGTCACCACAGGTCCCTCCAAGCTGCGGCGGACCCGGCTTCGCTACGCCAAGCTTCGTGCGAGCATCGTTCGACGGGGAGTGGCATCGGACGTAGCCACGCCACAGCCCCGCAAGAAGCGACGGTACAAGAGCAAGCGCTGTCAGGTGGTTTGGCCCCAGATCACCCTGGCTGACGATGGCGTCTACGAGGTCGATGTCGCACTCATCGATCACTACACGCGAAACATCAACGCCTTCATCAAGCTCGGCTTTAGCAAGCCATGGGAGAAGGAAGAAACGGGGCAGCAGGGCTGGTATGTCTCGGGTTTCAGCTGCACCAGCCCTCTGTACGCGGGGGGCCTGCGGCGAGGGGACGTGCTGCTGACCGTCAACGGCAAGAAGACCCGCAGCTACGTGCAGGTGTACTTTCTGTACCAAAAGCTGAAGCACAACAAGGAGTTTGAGGTCGAGCTGCTGCGCAAGGGCAAGGCACCGACGACGCTGAACTACCGAATCGTCGATCCGACGGTCGAGATCGAGCCCGAACGGCCAAAGAAGCGCAAGCGCAAGCTCAAGAAGCGCCAATCCCGCTGAAGATCAGCGGCACGATGGCGGCGCGTATTTGCTCGGGCCCTCCGAACTTGTCCTCGGGCAGGGCGCCATCGACCACCAATGTCGCCAGGCCGTGCACCATGGACCACGATGCCAGGGCGATGCTTCGGGCGTCTCCCTGTCGAATCACGCCGGCGCGCTGAGCGATGAGGACCTCGTCCACGAGCTGCTCAAAGGCAGCGTCAGCGGCGGCTCGCAGGGCCTCGTCGTCGAGACCCACCCCCGCGAACATCACCTTGAAGTGCGCGGGCTTGTCGATGGCGAACAGCACATAGGTCTCGCCGGCCGATGCGAACCTGAGCATCGGATGCTCACTCGCTGCTTGCGCGGCGTCCGCGGAACGCTGGTGCAGGGCGCGAAAGCCTTCTTCGGCGACCGCCGCCAACAGGGCGTCTTTGTCGGCAAAGTGTCGGTAGGGAGCGGTGTGTGACACACCCGCTCGTCGTGCGACTTCACGCAAGGTGAACGCGCTTGCCCCCTTCTGGCTGATCAGCTCGACGGCACGGTCGATGAGTGCGCGACGCAGATCGCCGTGGTGGTAGCTGTGTTTGGCTGCGGCCATGCGAGTAGCTAACGCCGAGCGGCCGGGCTGTTAGTGCAGCCCCATGAAGATCGCAGTGTGCTCGGACGAGTCGTACAGTGTCGGGGATTACGTGGTCAGTGAGCTGCGAAAGCGCGGCCATCACGTGTTGCGCATGGGCGCGCTTGACGGGCCATCCGACGTTCCGTGGGCCGAGGCCGCCGAGCAAGCGGCTCGCAAGATTGTCGATGGGGTGTGTGACGAGGGCATCTTCTTTTGCTGGACTGGCACTGGAATCGCCATGGCCGCGAACAAGCTTCCGGGCATTCGCGCAGCACTCTGCAGTGATCCGGGAACAGCGGCTGGCGCCCGCATCTGGAATCACGCGAACGTGCTCTGCTTGTCCAACCGGACTCTGTCCCATGACATGGCCGGCGAGATCCTCGATGCGTGGTTCGGAACACCGCCGGGCAACAAGGGCGACGATGGCGTCGCACGCATGGCAGCGGTCGATGAGCGGTGGCGGGGGCAGACCCGTTAAGTAGGGGGCGATGTTGACTTCGAACCGACCGATCGCCCTGCTGTTTCTCGCTCTCGCCGCCTGTGGTGGAGCACCCGAGGAGCCCGCGCAGCCCGACACAACGCCGGCAGCAGGGACCGAGGCAGCTCCCCCTGCCGAGGCGGCCAGCAGCGAGAGCTGGGCCGTGGTGCCCTCATCCATTCGCTTCGACAAAGAGAACACCACTGTGTTTGTGCAGGCGGCACTCGAGCGGGTCGACGACGGCGCTGCTCGGACCGAGCCCGTTCATGTCGGCGTGACAGTCATCACCACCACGGGCGAAGAGATCGACCTGATGGTTCAGACCCTATTTCCGGGCAACTTCGACGCGCCGGTGCTGTTTAGTGCGGGCGTCGAGGCCGATGTTCAAGACGTATTGATCGGCGCCTGGGGGACACGCGTCGAGCCGTGTGATGTCGACCGACACGGCTGCAAGGCGTTCGGATTCGTCTTGGACGACAGCTTGGCGAGCTGGCCGCAGAACCTGTACACCGATGGGCTGCGTCAGCGCATTCCGGCGGGCGATGTTGTGGTGCGTGTCACCGGCGAACCGACCGCGGCCCTTGAGGTCAGCGACGCCGCGATCAAGCACCTTGAAAAGGAGCTGGCGATCTTTGGTGCCGCAGCCCTTGGCGATGTCGATGCACGCGGAGCTGTGGCCCCCAGCAAGGCCACCGTGCGCTACGCCCACGCCTCGGACCATCTGATGGCGGCCTCTCTGGCACAGGCGACAGGGCAGCGGGTTGCGGTCGACGTCACGGTCGAGCTGGGCGATACCGAAGGCGCGACCTTCCTCATCGCGCTCGAGTAGTCAGCCGTCGAGGGCCCCGCTGCGCTCGAGCTTGTTCCAGCCCATGGGGCTTCGCGCAGCGATGCGCAGGACCACGGCTGCAAAGACGGTCCACAGGAAAAAGGGGTAGCCGAAGCGCTGCAGCGGCGCGTGCACAAGCTCGGTCAGGTCGTCTCGGTCCATGCGGTACGCGGCGAAAGCGGTCGCCAGGTCCAGGGAGAACAGCGCACCAACGGCGACGGACAGCACGTCGAGGGTGACGATTTGCCGAAATCCAACCACGTAGATGATGGACAGCGGGAACAGCAGGTAGATGCCCAGATGGGCAAACCACAGGTTGGGCAACGCCAACAAGCGCGTCTTCCAGGGAGCAGGGGACCAATAGACCGCGCTGTGCTTGGCCGCGCACTGCAGGTTGCCGTACAGCCAGCGCACCCGTTGGCGGAACAGCTGTCCCCAGGTCGATGGGGCTTCGGTGCGGCTGATGGCTCGGTCGGCGAACTCGATGCTGCAGCCGTGGCGCAGCATGGTCAGCGATAGGTCGGTGTCCTCGGCGAGGGTCTGGGTAGGAAAGCCGCCAAGCTCCCGCAGGACGCTTGTCTTCCACGCGGCTGCTGCGCCCGGAACGGTGGTGATCACGCCGATCAGGCACTGAGCACGGCGATCGATGTTCAACCCTGTGACGTACTCCAGGCTCTGCCAGTGGCCCAATATGCCGCTCCGGTTTCCGACCTTGACGTTGCTGCAGACCGCATCGGCGCCGGTGTGGCTCATGGTGCGGGCAAGCAGCGAGATGCAGTCTGGCGCGACGTGGGTGTCTGCGTCGACGGTGACGATGATGTCGCCTTTGGCTGTCGCTATGGCGGCATTGAGCGCTGCGGCCTTGCCGACGTTCTGTTCGAGTACCAACACCTCGAGCTCGACGCCGCTGTCACGGGCGGCTCGAACCGTGTCGTCCGACGAACCGTCGTCGACCACGATGATCTCAAGGCCTACGTAGTCGCTTGCCGCCACGCTCTGCACGGTGGCCGCGATGACCCGCCCCTCGTTGAAGGCGGGCACAATCACCGTGACGGTCGGCAGATCGGTCACTTGGGCGATGGCTGCATCCCGACGTCGCTGGCGCGCGTGGTCCAGCACGGCCGCACCAATGAACACCACCCAGCGCATGAGCAGGGCGCCGACAATAGCCAGCATGGTGGTTTCAGGGGTGAGCAGCACGCTTCAGAACCTCAGGTCTGCCAGCTCCGGATGCTGACGCAGGTAGAGCACCGCTTCTTCGAATGGCATCTCGGTGCCGTCGACCAGTGCCTGGACGGCAACGCGCCCGATCTGCGTGTAGGGCAGATAGGCGGTGGCGAAGTCGATGTGCAGATCGCTCATGCTGGTGACGCTCTCGCGGATCTCACGCTCGACCGTCGGCATGGCCGAGAGCATTGCGGCCCTCTGCTTGGCATCGGGGTCTGCAGCGCACAGGTCTTCGGCATGGAGCTTGCGGAATAGGCGGGTATTGGCCGGCTGAAACAGCCGGGTGGGGTTGTCGTCGACGATGATGACCTTGCGCAGCTCCTCATCAAAGAAGCGCAGGTCTTTGCTAGGCTCGCTGACCGGGCGGCCTGCGCTCTTTTCTTGCAGCGTCAGGTAGCTGTTGGTCATGACCCCAGCGATGTCCGGGTGGCCCAGCAGCGGTTTGCCGGCCAGGTCGATGTGCTTGAGGTTGAGCCGCGTGGGAGCGTCGACGTTCGCCGAGAACAGCACCACTTCGCCGTCGAGTTCGCGAATCGTCTTGATGATGCTCTGCCATCCAGGGGCCATGTAGATGGTTTTTGTCCCCTTTTCGGTCTCGCGAGACATAGGCGTACATGTGTCGCCATCGATTGCGGGCGCATACTGATCATAGAGCGTATCGTCCAGATCGAACACAACCACGAACGGGGCGTTTTGGATGCGCACTGGATCGATGCCGCTCTCGAATTCCTTGGCTTGGACTCGGCGCAGCGCCTCGGCGAACTGGTCGACCTCGCGGCCGTCGGGATCGGCCCTGTGCAAGTCTCGGTAGTGATTCTGCAGCTCGATCGACTGCAGACGGCTGAGCCCGTACTCGTCCATGAGGGCTGCCATGGAAAAGAAGCGGCCGAAGTCATCGCGCGTCTTGGCGTACTTGTTGGTCCACATGGGCAGGTCAGGAACGCTGACCGCATCGAGCGGGTGCGTCTGTGGTGGCAGGTCGAGCGGGGGCCTCACATCGAGGGCTTCCTCGAGCGTGCTGGGCCGTGGGCAGGCAATCAAGGACAGCAGCACGAGCAGCATCAGGTCTCCAGATGCCCGGCATATCGCGGGTTGACGCCTGCCCCCAGCATCCTTACCACTGAGGTGCGGGCAACGTCCGCGACGCTCTGTGTCAGCACAAGATGGATATGGGGGCGCACCGGTTTCGACGGGGTAGCTGTCGGGCAGAGTTGCGTGTCGAGGGGTGGATTGCACCCTCGTAAATCAATGCTTTCTAACCAAGTAGTTGCCAATAATAACAACCACTTCGCAGCTCGGATGGCTGCTTAAGCCATCCCCGCCCTGCTAAACCCAGGGCACTGCCGTCCGGATGAAACGTTGCCGTGGGCTTCATCTGGGCGTGTCTTGACACGGATAGTCCCGAGGCCGGAGCGCAGTGCGCCGGCGGGGGGACGATAAACTACAACCAAAGCCGCTGATGAGCTCAACGTCCCTCAGGTCACTAGGGGGGACGGAGCATGAAATCTAGTGACTATGCACGTAGATGGCTTTGAACGGGCCGTTCCGGACGAGGGTTCGACTCCCTCCGCCTCCACCACCATTTTGTCGGTCGCCTCGCTCCCTCGAAAGGCCGCCGCCCTTTCAATCCCGGTCGTTCCCGAATGACGGTCGCGTGCAGACCGAAGTCTGACGACGGGATTGGCGATGACGACGGTCTGTGCGAGTCCGACGAGACGACAACGGATACCGAGTCTGTCCCGTTTCTGCTTGGCGCCTAGCGGTTGTACGCCAGCTCGAGTGCCACCGCCGCGCGATCGATAAACACGCGCACCTTTGGCTCGATGTACTCGCGGTCAGCAAAGACGATGCTGATTTGCGCGGTGTCCCCGACGACGTCCCGCAGGACCCCGACAAGGGTTCCGGAGGCCAAGTCGTCGCGGATGAGCGGCACCGGCAGGAAGGCCAGCCCGACCCCGCCACATGCGGCCTTGTGGATCAACCGGCTCTCGCTGGCCCCCAATCGACCGGAAACCGGCACCCGGCCGCCCGCGCGCAGGGGCCAGGTCGTCTTCTTGGGTCCCATGCACTCGTGCTTCGTGAGGTCATCGGGTGACGTGGGCTGTCCGTGGCGCTGTAGGTACTCGGGCGAGGCCACCACAATGCGGTCCACGCCCACGTTGACGCGCCTGGCAATCAAGTCGACGTTCCGAACGGGGCCGAAGCGAATGGCGACGTCGATGCTCTCGGCAATCAGTCCGACGGGCCGCGAGGTGTCGACGAGCTCGAGTCGTACCTCGGGAAAGTCCATCACATAGGTGATCAGCATGTCGTCGAGCGCGTCGCCCACCATGGACACGCGCAGCACACCTCGCGGGACGTCGTCCATCCGCCGCACGGCACTCCACGTCTCTTCTGCGTCAGCCACGATGCGGCCCGCCCGGCGGCTCAACTCCTCTCCGGCAGCGGTGAGCGTGAGCCCGCTTGTGCGACGGTGGAACAGACGCACGCCCAGCTCGGCCTCTAGGCCGCTCATTCGCCGACTGAGGGTGGCGCGTTCGACGCCCAGTGCGCGTGCTGCAGACGAGATGCTCCGCGCGTCTGCGACAGCCGCGAACTCGGTCAGACGGTCATTGCTCGGCATGTGTCCGCCATGTACGGGTTGTGTGTGATTATTGGATCTTTGTGCATCAGTAACACGAGCTTAGAACTGAGGCAGGACAGGCAGACGCCGGACCCAGGAGCCCATCATGAGTGTTGTAAAGACCGTTCTGATTACTGGAGCCAACGCCGGATTGGGGAAGGAATGCGCCCGACAGCTGGCCCTTCTTCCCGCGACCGAGAGAGTCATCTTGGGGTGTCGCAGTCC
>CAYYHT010000376.1:0-7671 GCA_964471355.1 uncultured Enterobacteriaceae bacterium | reverse complement strand
AGGCCGAGATCGGCGAACTTGGTGATCCAGAACGCTTTCAGGGCCGCCCGAGCCGCGCTGGGCTTGGTGTAGTAGAAGCCGATGAGCAGGTAGCTGCACATGCCGACGAGTTCCCAGCCGGCGAACAGCTGCAGCATGTTCGGTGCGACAACCAGCGCCTGCATCGAGAACAGGAACAGGCTCTGCCAGGTGTAGTACCGGCCGTAGCCCGCGTTGTCCTCGTCGTTCATGTACTCGAGGCTGAACACCTGGACGCAGGTGGCGATGAGTGACACGACGATCATCATGGGAATCGAGATGCCGTCGAGCTGAACGCCGAAGCTGACCAGGGTCTTGCCCTCGGTCACCAGCCAGGGGTACTCGTACAGGCCCAGCAGAGAGACGCCCTTGGCGGCCTCGCCGTGATGGCCGGCCTCGAGCGCCATCTGCGCCATCAGCTGCTGAAGCAGCATCAGCGACGCGCCCAGACTCGCGACAGCGCCTGCGACCGAGATGGCGGCGGCGGGGTTGCCCGAGCGTCGCAGAGGAGCGGCGCACATCAGCAGAAGCGAGATGCCCAGAGGCAGCAGTACCGCGATCAGAGCGAGGTTGAGTGGGGTCATCCCTGCAGCTCCTGGGCGCCGTCGATCGAGACGTCTCCGGTGGAGCGGTAGAGCAGCACGACGATGGCCAAGCCAACGACCACTTCAACGACGGTCAATGCGATGGCGAACAGTGCAAACACTTGGCCCGAGACCTCGCCGGTGTAGTCGGCGAATGCGACGAGGTTGAGATTGACCGCGTTGGCCATGAGCTCGACGCTGATCAGCAGACCGATGGCGTTGCGGTGCGAGAGCACGCCATAGACGCCGAGGCTGAACAGGACTGCCGAAACAGTGAGCCATACCTGAATGCTTACCAAGGCATCCCTCCCTTGGCCGTGGGGGGCAGGGAGCTCGCGACCGGACGGGTCCCCGCGGCCAACTTGCGGGGAGGGTGCCGTAATATTGAGCTTACCAAGGCATCCCTCCCTTGGCCGTGGGGGGCAGGGAGCTCGCGACCGGACGGGTCCCCGCGGCCATCAGGGGTCCTTCCGACGGGTGAGCACGATGGCGCCGATCATGGCGGCCAGCAGCAGGACAGACAGCACCTCGAAGGCCAGGACTTGCTCGCCCAGGAACATGCGTCCGATGGCACGGGCGTCGTCGAAGTCGTCGGCGAAGGACGGCTTCATGCCGTTGAGCTCGGGGGTGCCCCAGATGCCCGTCAGCAGGATGCCCAGCGTCACCAGCGAGGTGAGGCCCGCGGGGATTTGGCGGTGCATCGGATTGGGCACGTCGGTGTTCGGGTCGCGCTGGGTCAGCATGACGCCGAACAGCATCAGGGTGATGACGCCGCCGGTGTAGAGCACGACCTGAATCATGGCCAGGAACGGGGCCTGCAGCAGCACGAAGGCAAACGCCATCGAGATCAGCACCGACGCTAGCCAGAACACCGAGTGCACGAGGTTCTCGGTGCGAACAACCTGCACCGCAGACAAGAGCATGACCGAGCAGGTGATGGTGACAGCGGCGATCATTCGGTCGCCTCGGCTGTGGGATCGGCGGGGGCTTTGTCGAGGTTGCGCTTGGGATCGCCGTGCTCGCGCAGACTGCTTCCCGTGGCCCATGTAGCCGGCTTGCCATGCTCGTTGGCGTACAACTTGTCCATGGTCAGAACCAGATCTTCTCGGTCGAAGCCGGGTTCTTCTTGCACGCGCTTCATGAGAATGGCGTCAGTTGGGCAGACCGCGACGCACAGCTCGCAGTAGATGCACGCCTGAAGGTCCAGGGTGAAGTCGTCGATCCAGCCGCGCTTCTTGCCGGTCGCCGGCGATTCACGCTTCTTGGCGGACACGACCGTAATGACCGTGCTGGGGCAGATGTTCTCGCACAGCTTGCAGCCGATGCAGGCCTCTTCGCCGTGCTCGTTGTGCACCAACGCAAAGCTGGCTCGGTACCGGTCGGAGCGGGTCTCGTGGGGCCGGCTCATCTCGGTTGTGGGGGTGCGAAAGAAGTTCACGAGCGTCACGCGCATCGCCTTCCAAGCACCGGAGACGTACCTCATAGCAAGCCTCCAAACTTCATTAGGGCGGTGCCCATGACCATCATCAGCGTGCCGGGGACCAACCAGTTCCAGCAAAGGACCATCAGCTGGTCAGCCCGAAAACGGACCCAGGACCAGCGGACCCAGTAGATGAAGACGAACAGGACAGCGGTCTTGAGGATCATCCAGACCGGCGCCATGAACCAGGGCAGCATGGCCGACAGGAAGGGCATGTGCCCGCCGCCAAAGAACAGAGCCACTGCGAGCGCGCTTGCGACCAGGGTGTGCACGTACTCGGCGACCATCACGATGCCCATGCGAATGCCGGTGTACTCGATGAGTACGCCACCAACGAGCTCGCTCTCGGCTTCGGGGATGTCGAAGGGGATGCGGTTGGCCTCGGCCAAGCTGGCCAGGAAGAACACGACGAAGGCGACAAAGCCGATGCCGTAGACGCGCCACACGAGCCAGCCGTTTTCGGCCTGCCAAGCGATGATTTCGCTGATGGAGAGTGTCTCGCAGGCGACCACCGGCACGATGGCCGACAACACCAGTGGGATCTCGTAGCTGATGCCCTGTGCAACGGCGCGCATGCCGCCGAGCAGTGCGTACTTGTTGTTGCTGGCCCAGCCTGCCATCCAGATAGGGAAGACCATCAGTCCGGCCAGGGCCAGAACCCACAGAATGCCGACGTCGAGGTCGGCGACCACGAGGTAGCTCTGCCACTTGCCAGCTTCGTCGAAGTAGCCGCCGAAGGGCACGGTGGCCGCAGATGCGAGCACCAAAAAGACGGGCAGCCAGGGAGCGAGGTTGTACAGCGGTGAGTCGGCGTCCCGCGGCACGATGTGCTCTTTTTGGATGAGCTTGATGACGTCCGCGACAGCCTGCAGGATGCCCCAAGGGCCGACGGCGACCGGGCCGTAGCGGCTCTGGATGCGCGCTGCGAACTTGCGCTCCCACCACGTCGCAAAGCCGCCCCAAGTCATCAGGAACGTGACCAGCGCGCCGCCAAAGACGACACCGTGAATCCAGGGATTAGCTAGGTAGGCGGCCATCAAATACCGGTCCCCACGCTCAACTCGCGGGGCGGGTGGCGTAGTAGGGAGTCCATCCCGCCCTTGAGCGTGGGGGGAAGGGAGCTTGCGACCGAACGGGTCCCCACGCTCAACTCGCGGGGCGGGTGGCGTAGTACAGTGATCATCGGTCTACTTCGCCCATGATGGGGTCGAGAGAGCCGAGGATGGCGACCACGTCGCTGATGGTGTGCCCAACGAGTGCGTAGGGCAGTGCGCTGCAGGCGTGCAGGCTCGGTGGCCGCAGCTTGCAGCGGAAGGGGGATGCGCCCTTGTTGGCGCCGCCGCCGATGACGTAGGTGCCCAGCTCGCCGCGCGGGGTCTCGATGGCCGTGTAGCACTGGCGCTTGTTGGCGATCTTGACGTGAATGGGCGTCTTGACCGGCTTGAGCGAGCAGATGGGGCCTTCGGGAATGCCATCGATGATGTCGAGCACCAGGCGACAGCTCTCTTCGAGCTCGGCCATGCGCACCAGGTAGCGGGCATAGGTGTCGCAGCCGTCGTTGGTCTTGACGTTGACGGCGATCTCGTCGTAGGCGTGGAACGGGGCGTCCCGGCGCAGATCGTGGTCGATGCCACTGCCGCGAAGCACGGGTCCGGACAATCCAAGCTCGAGGGCCAGGTCGGGCTCGATGCGCCCCACGTCGACCGTGCGCTCCATGAAGATGGCGTTGCCAGTGGTCTGGTCGTGGTACTCGGGCAACCGACTGCGGATGTGCTTGAAGACCGTCTTGACCTTGGTGGCCCAGCCTTCGGGAATGTCGTGTCGGTTTCCGCCCACGGTGTGGGTGTTGTAGTGGAAGCGCGCGCCGGTGAGGTCTTCGAACAGGTCCAGGATGTGCTCGCGCTCGCGGAAGCTGTACATCATGACGCTGGCGCCGCCGCCGACGGTGCCGCCGACGTCGAGAACGAAGGTGCCGAGCCACAACAGGTGGCTGGCGACGCGCTGCATCTCGGCCAACAGGGTGCGCAGCCAGCGGGCTCGTCGCGGAACGGTCGTGCCGGTCAGCTTCTCGAACGCGATGTTGATGGCCTGTTCATTGGTCATCGGGGCGACGTAGTCGTGCTTGTCGACGATGGGTGTGATCTGCACATAGGTCAGCTTTTCGAGAAGCTTCTCGACGCCGCGGTGCAGGTAGCCCGGGTATACGACCGCCTTGATGATGATCTCGCCGTCCATGAACAGCTTGATTCGCAGCACGCCGTGGGTAGACGGGTGCTGAGGGCCCATATTTAGCGCCATCAAATCCGCTTCAGGATCGTATTGCTCGATGTCGAGGTGGGGGTTGACCCGCACGCGCTGGCTCACAGCATCTCCACGCCCTACGGCGAAGAACGCCGGATAGCCCGCCGAGCACGGGCTGCCAAGGTCAGAATCGGCCCATCACTCGAAGACGAGGATCTGATTGGAATCCACAGCGGTCAAAATTGTGGCTTCGGCCTGCGGATAGGCCACTCGCAGCTCGTCGATTGTCGTCGTCGAACCAAGACCAAAGTGCACCTCGGCCGGGCCGCTGCCTTGAAAACCTCCGCCGCCGATGACTTGGCGCACCTGGGTGCGGCCGCCGGCATCAATCTCGACCCAGGTGCCGATCGGTGCGATGACCTCGAGGAAGTGGCCGCTGTTGCCACCGTCGTTTCGGTACAGCCTGTGCGGCTGTCCGACGTTTGCGATCCAGACATCGAGGTCGCCGTCCCGGTCCGCATCTGCGCACACCACGCCTCGGCCCATGCCGTTGTCAGCGATGCCGACGTCTGCGGCCATCTGTGTGAAGGTGCCGTCCCCGTTGTTGTGAAACAAGCGGGCAGGTTCGACCAAGAACTCGGCGGGAACCGACGCCGCTCCCATACCGTTGACGTGGAAGATGTCGAGGTGGCCGTCGTTGTCGAAATCGGCCATGCACGCACCCCAGCCCCAGCCGCCATCGCGCACCCCAGCGAGCTCGGATTGGTCGGTGAAGTTCCCGGCGCCGTCGTTGAGGTACAGCCGGTTGCCCGAGTGGCCGCGGGGAATCTCGTCAACGCTGGCCGGCGGGCCCGAGATGGATGTCACGAACCAGTCCAGATCTCCGTCGCCATCGACGTCTCCGACGGCGCCTCCCATGCCGTTTTCGTCAGTGAGCGGCTGGGAAGTGGCCAAGAAGACCCCCGCGTCGTTGCGCAGGGCTGTGCTCTGTTCGAAGTCTCCGGCGATGGCCAGGTCCGGATCACCGTCTGAGTCAAAGTCGGCAAAGCTCATGCAGAAGGCGTAGTTGAAGCCGTTCAAGCCGCTGGCGGCCGTCACGTCGACGAAGGTGCCGGAGTCGTTTCGCCATAGCCGCTGCGGGTCCAGCAGCTGCGTTTCGCTCAGCCACCAATGGGCCTGGGCAAGATCGAGGTCTCCGTCGCCGTCGTAGTCCACAAGCGCGCTGGCGTAGCTGTCGCGCGTCACGAGCAGGCCCCAATCCGACGTGGTGTCGACAAATCCAGCCGGTCCGTCGTTTCGAAACACGCCAGTGCGTCCGCCGAGGGTGCCCCCAACAATCAAATCCACGTCACCGTCGGCGTCCAGGTCCCCAAAGACCGGTGCGGATGAGACGAAGAAGCGCTCGAGACCGAGTGCGACCCCTTGATCGGTGTAGGTGCCGTCGTTGTTGTTCACCAGCAGGGCGTTTGCTCCCTCGCGACCTCGCGGAAGGAAGGCGTCGAGATCGCAGTCTCCGTCGATATCTGCCACAGCAACGCCGCCGGCGTACCACATGTTGTCGTTCTCGGAGTTGTCTGGGTAGCCGTGGTTGACATCGACACCGGCTGCCACCCCGACCGGCGTGAAGTGCCAGTCCTCGGTCTCGGTGCCGTCGAGGGGCTGCACCGGGCAGAACAACTGCACAGGCACGACGTCTGTGTCGGTGTCGGTGTCGGTGTCCGAGTCGGTATCGGAATCGGCATCCGTGTCCGTATCGGTGTCGGAGTCCGTGTCGGCATCGCTGTCGGAGTCCGTGTCGGAATCGGTGTCGGTGTCCGACTCCACCGGTTCATCGGAGTCTTGAGACGGTCCTAGGCAGCTCAGCAGAGCAAGGGTCAGCCACAACACGTGGGGCTCAGAGCGCCTTGTTCTTGGTGTTGCTGCCCGTCGCGCCATTGTTGCCGGCCGTGCCAGCCGTGCCGCCAGCACCCGGACTGCCCACGTTGCGTGAACCGCCGCTGACCGTCACAGTGCTGCTCTTGCGAGCGAGTGCATGAGTCGGTCCGCCGCCGCCCCCGCCGCCAGGTCCGCCCACGCCGCCGTCACCGCCGCTGGCGCCATTGCCTCCGGCACCGACCTCTCCGGTGTCGGCTGTTCGGCCCAGTCCGAAGCCCCCGCCGTCGCCCTTGGCGCCCGGGTTGCCGCCGTTGCCTCCACGGCCTCCGTTGCCGGAGGTGAGCGTGGAGTTGTCGATGCGCATGCCGGTGCTGTTGACCACAAAGACCGCGAATGAGCCGCCGCCGCCGGTGCCCCGGGTTCCGCCGGTGCCACCGCAGCCTCCGGCTCCGCCGCCGCCGCCGCCGTTGCCGCCGCCGTCAATCACACAGTTGCCGCACTGTGAACCGCCACCGCCGCCGCCGCCACCGCCGCCACCGCTGGCACCTGTGCCACCGTTGCCGCCGTTGCTGGTCACCCAGTAGTTGCTGGTGACCGTGCCGCCATTGCCGCCCGCACCCTTAGAGCCTGCGCCGCCGTTGCCGCCGCCCGTTCCGGGGCTGCCTGCATTTCCACTCGAGTCGCCCGAGCAGTTTGCTGGATTGCTCCACTGTGGATCGAGGTAGCGATGGGCGTAGGTGCCTCCGGCGCCGCCGTTGCCGCTTGGGCCGGCGCCGCCGCCGCCGTTGTCGCCGTTGTCGCAGTCGCCCTCATTGCCGCCGCGCCCGCCATTTCCGCCGTTGTTGCAGCCGCCTGTGCCGCGGGCGCCTCCGGCTCCCTCGCTGCCGTCGCCGTTGCCGTAGCCACCGTTCGAGCCGCTTCCGCCGTCATTGCCCTTGGTGCCGGCTGTGCCCGTGCTGCCGTTTGCGCCACCACCGGAGTTGACCGTGACGTAGTTGAGGGTGAGCTTGGTCGCGCCGACAAAGTGCATGCCGTAGGACGAGGCCCCTGATGTGGCCGCGGTGCCGCTCGTGAACTTGAGGTATTCGACCAAAGTGGTGGAGTTGATGCTGCTGCCTTGCATGGCCACGACGCGTCCTGACGCCTCGGTATAGTTCTGGAAGTGGCCTTGAGTGCTGGCTTGTCGGGCCCAGCTCGCTGAGCGGCTGTAGCCACCGTGCAAATAAACGCCCTTTTTGAGGGTGATCGGCGTGGTGACGCCGTAGATGCCATCGCTGACAGCAACGTGCTTCTTGGAGGTGCTGCTGGCCCTATCGATGGCCTTTTGTAGGGTCTTGTAGGGAGCGGCCATCGTTCCGGCGGCGCTGTCACTGCCGTTGGTGGCCACGAAGTACATCTCGGCGACGATTCCGTCGGCGCCATCGCAGTTGTTGTCGGTGAACGACGAATCCCATGCGTCGCTGGCGTCGGGGT
>CAYYHT010000375.1:0-7697 GCA_964471355.1 uncultured Enterobacteriaceae bacterium | reverse complement strand
TGTCGGTGTCGGTGTCGGTGTCCGTGTCCGTGTCGGTGTCCGTATCGGTGTCGGTGTCCGTGTCCGTGTCCGTGTCCGTGTCCGTGTCCGTGTCCGTATCGGTGTCGGAGTCGGTATCGGTGTCCGTGTCGGACTCCTGCACGACATCAGGGTCGTCGCCATCGCACGCAATCATGGGTGCGACACAGAACAAAAGCAGGGCAACAAGGCGGAACATCGATGTCTCCGAGTGGAATCTTCGGCGGCTTGTACCCGGGAAATGAGCGCTCCGCAACGACCGTCACAGAGCGCTGACGTCGATTTCGCGCCGCTTCAGTCCCCGCGAGCCAGCCGCAGCAAGCGACTGTTGACCGGTGTGGGCACGCCGATGTCGCTGCCAAGCCGCTCGACAAAGCCGTTCAGGAACTCCACCTCAGAGCCCGAGCCGCGCGTCTTGCTCTGCCACAGGCTGCTGCCCGGTCGCTCAACGCCGTTGATGGGGGCGTGCCCGACAATCGCCATGCGCTCCCAGAACTGGTCGAGAGGCGTGTACGGCAGCCCCGCGCTGCGCATGACCTCCTCCCCTTCTGCGGTGACGGCCTTGGCCAGATCGCGGTCGAAGTGACGGACCGAGATGGGCAAGATGCCGGGCAGGTTGCTGACGAGCTTGGCTCGCTTCCACGCGGCAATATCGGGCAAGTCGAGGGAGGCGAAGCCGGCTCGCTCCAGCATCCGGGCTAGGTCTGGCCCGATCGAGGGATCCCCGCAGATTGTGCCCAGGTCGAGCACTCCGGGACATCGGTCATCGTGCAGATCGACCTGACCCGGCACCAGGTGCACGGCATGCACACCGACCATCATGCCCAGCACCGTGGCGTGAGTCCGTGCGGCCAGGGCTTCGTTCTCGACACCGTTCTGGGCACAGACCACAGGCGTGGTCTCGGGAATGCCAGCGAGGGCTGCGGCGGTGTCCTGGCTCTTGACGCACAGCAGGGCCACGTCTCCAGACCGCCACTCGGGCCGATCGGTGACCGGACTGCGCAGCAAGACCTCGCCGGACGGTCGCCGCAGTCGAAGGCCGTTGTCGCGAATCGCGGCGAGGTGAGCGCCTCGGGCGACCAGCAGAACCGGTACTTTCGCCGCATCGAGCAGACCCGCGACTGCGCCTCCGACAGCCCCTGCTCCAACGATGATGACGCGTTCGATCATGATGGGCCCCGGCTGTTGAATCAGTACCCGTCGTCCACTGGCAGCCCGTGCGCCTCGAACATCACTAGCTCGGGCACACCGCTGTCGGGCTCAAAGAACACGTCGACCTTGAGCGACAACTGCTGTGGGTAGTACCACTCGTCGACCTCTGGCTCCCACCAGACCTCTCCTTCAGCGACCTCGGTCCAGGCCATCTCGGCGCCCCAATCCGAGTATGGGTCGCGGCAGGAATCCGGGTCGGTGTAGCCCGCGCGCATGCCCTCGACGGCCCAGTGTTCGGGGGTCTCGACGGGAATCCACGGGTAGTCCATGGGCGAGGCGAGAGTGATGACCGCGCACAGTCGGTCATCCATCCAGCGGCTGATCATCAGCCGATTGAGTGCTGTGGCCATGGCGACGGCGTGGTAGTCGGCATCGGCCAGTTCCTCCGGGGGCTCTTCCGGGTCGCCCTCCGCTTCGCGGTCAATGCCGGTGTCCTGGTCCAAGCCATCGTTTCCAAGCCAAGGAACGGCCCCGTTCTGGCAGGCGAGCAGTGCGAGGAGGAAGGGAAGCGTCATGACTTCATGATGCCACAGCCTCCTACAGAGCGCCTCCGCGACCGATCGCGATTCTCACGCGGCCGGTGCCGCTGGCGGGCAGGACGTCGGCGACAAGGCCCACATGATGGAATCCGCGGCGGTAGGTGCGGCGGGTGCGGCTGAACTCGAAGCCGACGCCGGGTCCGACCGCGGTGTTGTAGGACAGGGTGGGCACTAGAGCGGTTCGACGCCACTCCCAGGGCACGCCTCCAACCGTATCCAGGCCCAGGCGGAGCTCAAGGCCGGTGGCCGGTGTGCCGTCGCGAATGCCCTGGGTGATGCCAGAGCCCACCATCCAGCGTCCGGTGGCGACACGTGCGTGCAGGCCCATGCCGAAGCCGGCGCCGATTTCAGGGGCCAGGTCGACGCGGAAGGTGGGGTGCCTCTCGATCTTGCGAACAAAGCGTTCGGACGCCGCGATGGCGCCTGGAGCTTGGCCGGCGGTGGCACTTCGCGCGTACTGGGCCGCCTGCTCCATGGAGTCGAGGCTTCCATGCTCGGCCAGCTGACGCGCTTGCACCCAGTAGGCCCGTCGCTGATTGGCCTGTGCCTCTGCGGCATCGGCCTTTTGGCGAGAGAAAGCCGCGAGCTCAGCTTCCGCCTCGGCGCGCGCTTGCGGACCCAGCAGGTGGACGTGCTCGGAGAGGAACACCGACGCGTCCGCGGCACTCGCGCCGGTCCGAGTCGCACGGCGCAGCTCCATTCGCAGCACGGCTCCCACCCCAAAGCCCACGGTGTCGTCGACAAGGATCGCGGTCTTTTGGAGTTTCTGACGAAGTTCTGGATAGAAAAACGCCGGCTGGGCATCGAGCACCGCTTGCAGCGTCAGGAACGAGTCGCGCAGCTTCAGGGTCAGCTCGAAGACCCCACGCAGCTCGAGCGTGGCCGCTTGCCAAAGTCCGGCGGCAGCAGCAGGTGCGGCGGCCTCTGCTTCGTTCGCCAGCTTTGCGGCCCGTTGTGACCGAGCCTTGCGCTGCACCTTGAACTCGCGCAGATCGGCCTCGAAGCTCATGACCGCCTCTTCGACAGAATCTTCAGCGAGGGCGGGCGCACTCAACGCGAGCAAGCATGCGACGGGGGCCATTCGAATCATGTGAACTTCGACTGTCTGGAGGAGTCAGAGTTCCGAGTCACAAGTCCGGCGACGAACCCTTGCGCGTGTTTCAATGCGAGCCCGGGGTCACCTGCAACACCGGTTACGAGGAAAGGCATGCTGAATCCCGGCGACCGCATCGGCGACTGGATCATCGACAGCACGCTCGGAGAGGGCGGCATGGGCGCGGTATTCCGTGCCCACAACACGCTCTCGGAGAAGTTGCAGGCGGCGGTCAAAGTACTCAAGCCTCATGGCATGGGCGACGCCCAGGCGCGGTTTGTGCGCGAGGTCGAGCTGCTCGCTGCGGTGCAGCATCCGGCGGTGGTCCGGGTCTTGGGCTGCGGCATGGACGAAGAGCGCAACCTGCTCTTCATGGCCATGGAGCTGCTCGACGGCGAAGAGCTGACTGACCGACTGGCTCGAGGTCCACTGACCTTCGACGAGGCCGGCCGCTACTTCAAGCAGCTGTCCGAGGGACTTGCGGCGGCACACAAGATTGGCGTGGTGCACCGGGACATCAAGCCCCAGAACATTCTGATCACCACCAAGGGCGAGGCAAAGCTGCTGGACTTCGGCATCGCCGTACAGACCGGCGGCACCAAGCTGACCAAGGCCGGGCTGATGCCCGGAACCATCGCCTACATGCCTCCCGAGGTGTTCGAGGGACAGCGCCCGGACCACCGAGCCGACATCTACGCGCTCGGGCTGGTGTTGTTCGAGTCGCTGACTGGCACCGAGGCCTACCCCGACGACGGCGGCCTGACGCCGGACCAGAACACGGTCAAGACCATGGGCAGTAAGCTCGCGGCCGAGTCCTTCGACCCGGGTGACGCCTTTCCCGACCAGATTCGCGAGCTGGTCAAGGCAGCCACCGATCCCGAACCGGACACGCGACTGAATGACCTCGACGCCTTCGTCAAGATCATGCAGACCGGTGGCACCGCCAACATCGCCATCGGCGACATCGCGCCCCAGCAGAGCAAGCCCAGCGATACCTTCGGACTCGACTTCGACGAGCTTCCGGTGCCCACCGGTGGGCTCAAGACGATGGAAGTCCAGGCGCCCCCGCAAGCCGGTGGTGCTGGCAAGTGGATTGCGATCATCGTTGTGTTGCTGGGCATCATTCTGGTCGGCGGCGCTGTGGTGCTGGTCGGCGGAGGTGTGCTTGCAGGTGGTGCGGCGGGTGCGGCTGTGTGGAGCATCAGTGGGCCATCGCCACCCCCTCCCCCGGTTCAGGCCGCGCAGCCCAAGACCACACCGGTGGCGAGCAAGAACAACAAACCGGCAAAGACGGGTCCCGCCAAGAAGGGCTGGATCAAAGGGACCGCGAACGGGCTGCCCACGGGCTTCCCCTTCTCGATTCCCGCCTCGGCCAACGTCACCAATGCGCTGTCGTCGATGAGTGATGGCGTGCGGTCCAGCGTGGTCATGTACGACACCACCATGTCCACCGACGCGCTGATGGACCACTACCGCAAAGAGGCAAAGGCCCAGGGCATGCAGGTCTATGAGTCGAAGTCCAAGAACGGCGCCCAGCTGTCTGGCGTCGGCAAGAAGAGCGTGCTCGGCTGCTCGATTGAAGAGCACCGCGAAGACACCAGCGTCACGCTTTCGTACACACCTGACCGCGGCTAAATCCGCTACTCGCGGCGGTCCACAACCCACTCATCGCGGTCGCCCTCGGCCAGCAGCATCACGACGCGCTCGCCGTCGATGATCAGCACGATGTGCTCGCGGGCCTCGGAAGGGTCGCGGCTGGTCTCAATGGTGAAGGTGTTCTGCACGGCCCGCTCGAGCATCTTGACGCCCTCGCCGGACTGACCAAACCAGTCCAGCTTGTGCGTGCGGCCCAGGGCCTGCAGAGCGGTCGTGGTGGCGTATACAGCGCCGGCCCGCGCGCCGTTGGCATACTGCTCGAAGCTCTGGCGAAGGGCGTCGGGAATGGCTGCGGGGTCGAGGCCCTCGTGCCGCTCGTACTCGGTGTAGTCGCGCCCACCGAGCAGACCGGCGATCTGCATCGTCGACAGAAAGGGCACCTCTTGGATGCGCCCGTCATCTTCGAGCACGACCATGGCCGCACGAGTGTGGAGAATGTCGCCGACGCGCTCGACCGGGACAGCCACGAACGCAGTCTTGGGCCCACGTTCATACTGCGCGAGGGGGACCCAGAACTCCCCGTCGAGCTCGACGTCCTCGAAAGCGGCCTTGAATTCGTCTTGGGAGACGGGCAGCAGTGGGTCCGGCGGCGGCGGCGGCGGCTCTTTGCCCTTCTTGCCCTTGCCCGCGCAGGCGGGGTTGGCCATGGACAGCAGCAACATCGAGAGGAAGACGGTTCGCATCGGCAGAAGCATAACAGGGGTCAGGATCCTCCTATTCCTATTCGGCATGGGCAGCGGACCGGCTAGCGTGGCTCGTTCAAGTGGGGTCAGGATCCTCCCATTCCTATTTGCTAGGAAATCTAGAGGCCATTGTGTGTCTACAATAGGAATGGGAGGATCCTGACCCCATGTAGGTGTACCTGCCCAGCGAATCTACGCGATCGGCCGAATAGGAATAGGAGGATCCTGACCCCTACAGCGACTCCAACAGGTTGTCGAGGTGATCGGCGAGGTCCTCTGTGGTGGACTCAGCTCGCATCATCAGCAGCAGCGGGCGCACGTCATCCCCTCGCTCCATGAGGTAGTCCCAGCACTGCCGCGCCCCTGGCCAGTTGCCGTCGATGCTGCTGTCGATGCAGTACTGGTCAGCCTCTGGACCCGGAAGCGAGGTGTAGATCGCAGCGAGTGCCGGCCAGGTGTTCTTCACACCCCGGCTCGCCGCCCGCCGAATCGGAAGCAGCTCCTGCAGATCGTTGCGGGCCACCCAGTACGCGACCGCCCGGTCAGATGACACAGCACAGTCCCAGCACAGCCGGTCCATCCAGCAACGAACCGCCCAGTCGATCTCGTCGGGTGGCTCATTGAGCTGAACGCCAAACATGGCCGCATAGCGCTGCACCAAGGTCTGGGCGATCTCACGTCGCGGTGGCACCCCAGCTTGCTCCCGCACCGCCTGCACAAACCCCGGAGCATCGGCCCACGGCCCCAGCACCCGCTCCTCTTCCTCAAGCAGCGCGCGCATCGCAGTGAACCAGCCCTCGGTGCCATGCCACAGCACCTCTGAAAACGAGAAACTGACCCCGCCTCGGTCACTGGCTCGCATAGCGCAGCTCGCACCCGAGCGGGTGTACAGGCTGCCGTCCCCCATGATGTCCGGCGCCAAGGTCGTGCCGGCCCACCCGTCTGGCCCACGATGTTCAAGGTCGCCCACGAATGCGCCATTGCTGTAGATCCACGTGCCGGCCCACCGCCAGTCCGGCGCGAGGCCCGGCCACAGCTCAGCCTCGAGTCCCCCGGCGCGGGCCCACTGGTCAAACTCCTCTCTGGTCGGTCCGCCACCGAGGCCGTAGCGCAGGACCGGCCGCCCGAGCTTCATCCCTGCAGCAGCGCCGCCGCCGCAAACAGACCGGGAGCACAGGTCACGCCCCCACCGGGATGACAGCCGCTGCTGCCCACAAACAGACCCCGCAGACCCGGCACGGCGTACTGCGCCAGCTGGCTCGTCGGCCGCATGACCCACATCTGGTCCAGCAGACGTTCCCCGTGGAACAGGTGTCCGCCCTCGAGCCCAAACTCGTCTTCGAGGCCCTTGGGGGTCAGCACCTGGTCGCCCACAATACGGTCGCGGATGTCGGGCCAGACACGCTCTGCGGAGCGCAGGACTGCCTCGAGCAGCTCTTTGGGGTCGGCGTCATAGTGCACGCCGTGCACCAGAATCGAGGCCACGGAATGGCCCGAGAGAGCCGCCCCGTCGGTGTACTGGCGAATGTCGAGCGGCAGCGGATGAGCGGACAATCGGCCGTATTTGGTGCCGTCGAATGCGCGCTCGATCTCGTGCGGATGGTCGACCACAGCCATGCGGGACCGAACCTGACCGCCGATCTCAAGTGGCTTGTTGAGGGCCAAGTGAATCTTGGCGTCGATGCCGCGCACGCGAATGTCGTCCAGATCGCGCTCGGTGGCCGCGTCGAGCCATGGAGACGGCACCAACTGCAGCAGGCGACGCGGACCGATGGCGCACATCACGTGAGTGGCAGCCAGCTCTTGGCCGTCCTCGAGTACAGCCCCGAGCACGCCAGTCTTGTCGACCTTGAGCTGGGTCACCTTGGCGTCTGCGCGCAGAGTCACCCCGAGGTTCCTGGCCGCATCGACGAGCCCATCGACCACAGCCGCTGGACCACCGGTTGCCTGGTGGGTGCCCATGATCTCGTAGAGGAACAAGTTCGCCGCGGTCTCGGGAGACAGGGGACCGCACCAGCTGCCCAACAGGGCCGGCAGGGACCAGATCGCCCGCTGCTGGTCGTCATCGAGCAGCTCTTTTGTGAAGTCATCGAGGGACTGTGGACCCACGCGCAGCAGCTCCATCATCGTGTTCGCGCCCAGGCGCCGTATGGCGATGGCGTTCTTGGCGAGGGGCCACAGAGGGGCGTCGGTACCGATTTCCGGAGGGGCGGCCAGCAACACCGAACGGGCGAAATCACTGACCTCGGACAGGATGCTCGCTGGCTGGCGGAACTCGACCGGACCGTTGACGTTGTGCGCCCAGGTCGCGTCTTGGGCGGTCAACGCACAGTTCAGACCCAGCTGACTGGCAATCTCGGGACGCAGGTGTGTGTCGTGCAGGATGCCGCGGTGGCGGTAGCCGGGATGGAACTCGGCGCCGGCCGCGACTCCGCCGAACGAGGACCGTGCTTCGAGCACAGTGACTGAGCGCCCGGCTTTGGCCAGAGCGATGGC
>CAYYHT010000374.1:0-7723 GCA_964471355.1 uncultured Enterobacteriaceae bacterium | reverse complement strand
TGCAGCAAGAGGACGTGGCTGAAGCGGTCATCTCGGCCCTCGAGACTCAGGGGGCTGACGCGGAGGTGCACGTGCTGGGGTTGAACAATCCCTCGTCCAAATTTCTGGAGCGACTGGCTCAGGCCGGTCATGGTCGGTCGGTATTGATGGAGCCGTCGCGCCCCGTCGAGCAGGTGATAGATGAGTTTGTCGCCGGTCTCGAACGCCCTGTGCTGCGCGATGTCGAGATCGAGTGGGGGCTGTGGGCTGTCGATGAGTCGCACCCGGTTCAGCTGGGGGATCTGATGGCAGGGCGAACGCTGACCGTGAATGCCCGCCACCACGGCGGCGCGGGGCCCATCATCGTTCGGGGGCTGCTTGCGGGTGAACCTTGGGAGCAGCGCCTGACCGTGACCGACCTGGGCGCTGGCGGAGCGCTGGAAGTGGCCCATGCCCATGCTGCGCTGGCGACCCGGTCGGCCCATGAATCACTGATCCCGAGGTCCGATCCCGTCGCCATCCCCGAGCGAGAGATCGACTTGCTGGCCACTCCGGGTCTTCGTGCACCCGAACCGGAGCGGGCGGTCGCCGAATTGGGTCAGTTGGAGCGGCGGTCCAACCAGCTTCGCGAGCGGATCTGGGTGTCGATGGCAACCTTGAAGATGATGCGGGACCTGCTCGGTGCCGATGACGGCTCCGCACGCCTGGTCCTGCGGCTCGCAAACGAACTCCCGTTCGCCTGGGATGTGCAGGGGATACGCATGTTCGTTGATGGAGAGGCGATCTACACCGCATCTGCGCCGCGAGGGGAGCTTGACATCGCCACCCTCGAGACTGTGCTGGCTGAGCGCCCCATCGATGCGGGCATGCATGAGCTCCAGATCGGCCTGGACATCCGCTGGAATGGCCTGATTGGCGAGGGTGGCCCACTTGTTCGCGCGACCTCCACCTTTAGCGTTCTGGCGCTGCCAGATGAGACCACGGTGGTTCGGGTCGTTCCGTACCGGCGCGGCGGCATGAACATTCCCTACCTCGAGCGACCAGCGGTGGGCTGGCAGGTCAATCCGTAGGGCAGATCACCGCTGCAAGAGCTGCTGCCAAGCGCTCATGTCCACGCCGTGCTCGAGTCCAATCTCGAGCAGCTGGTTGCCACATGCGAGCGCTTCGGCTTCTGCGGTCATGGCGTTGGGCAGCAGCCTGGCCTCGAACAGAGGCAATCGCGTCACCAGCCACAGGACCCCGCGATGGACGGGCTGTGGCAGCCCCAGCAGCATGCCCAGACGAGGTGGCTGAACCGGCACTCCCGCGGCCGACAGGGCTTGGGTAGCTTGGTGGATGGCCGCGATGGTGAGGCGGCGATGGGACGCGCTGCGAATGGCCTGCAGGTCTCCATGCGCGTGCTGGGCGCTGTTTGCCATCGCTGTGATCCAGGCCACGTGCCACTTGTGCCAGGCGTTCATGTCCGAGCAGATCCAGGTAGGAATGCCCGCGGACTCAAAGGCGCCGGCAATGCGCTCGCAGCGCTCGGACCCGCCGCCCGTGGGCTCACCGATGGTGGTCGGCTGTACGAAACGAGGGGCGAAGTCGTACTCCACAGCTTGGTCGATGAAGTTGCCGGCTGCCCCCGCGAACCCGACGACGAGCCGGTCGCCCAGTGCCGCCGTCCACTGGTCATAGCCGCCGGCGTTCTGCACCATCACCAGCACATCTTGAATGTTCGGGGCGTTCGCTAGCTGGTCTAGAACCGGCTCGAGGTGGTTGCTGCGGACCAGCACGACAGCGAGCTCAAACGGCTCGGCGCCCACGGTCCGCGCCATCGAGGTGCGCACGCTGCGCCACGGTTGACCCCGGCGGCGAATTCGCAGTCCATCGCGGACCAAGGTGTCGTGGTTACTGCGGGCAACCAAGGTCACCTCGTTCCCCGCTTCGGCCAGCAGGGCGGCGAACGGGATGCCCAAGGCCCCGGCTCCAAAGACGAGAATCCGCATGGTGTGGCCCTAACTTCGTACACTGGGGCCGTGTGGTTCTTGCTGCTGTCCCTGACCTGTCTTGCCGGCGACCTCGGTGATGCGGGTGTTGCCGTGTCTCCGATGTACACCGGAGAGGCGTGGACGTCGTCGCTTGGGGGCTTTGCCCATGCAGGCAGCGCGGACCTGCAGGTCACCTTTCTTGGGGAGCCGCTGATCGACGTGCAGGGCTTGACGGTGTCGTTCTACGGCGTCGCCAATCACTCCAGCGGCCCCCAGTCGCTGCTCGGCGACGGGCAGTACGTCAGCAATGTCGAGGCCGGCAATGGTTTTGGGCTGTACGAAGCCTGGGTCGAACAGGTGCTCGGCCCAATGAGCCTCAAGCTCGGCATCCAAGAACTCAACAACGAGTTCGACGTGAACGAGCATGGGTGGCTGTTCCTGAACTCCTCGCAGGGCATGGGAGCGGTGCTCGCCAACTCCGGGGTCAATGGGCCGTCGACCTTTCCGGTGACCGGACTGACCGCTCGGGCTCGACTGGTGGTGAAGGACACATCGATCTCGGTCGCGGTATCGGATGGGGTGCCGGGGGACCCCGTTCGCAGCAACTTCGCGCTTCGATCAGCGGACGGGCTGTTTGTGATCTCAGAGGCCAAAACGAGGGTGTCGGGTTCACAGCTGGCTGTCGGCGCCTGGGCCTATGTGCCGGCGGGAGATCGGGGTGCCTACACGCTGGTCGAGGTTCCGCTGTACCGAAAGGACGATGTCTCTGAGCTCGACCTCAGTGTTCGCGTGGGCCTGGGTCAGACCGACAACCGCTTTGGCGGGTACACGGGCGCGGGCTTGGTCTGGACTGGCTTGATCCGGGGTCGCGAGCATGACGCCATGGGCATTGCGATCGGGGCGGTGCACACCAATGCCGCGGCCCGAGGGGCGGGCGCACTGCCGATGGAGGTCGCTGTTGAGGCGACCTGGCAGTTTGAGCTGACAGACTGGCTGTGGTTGCAGCCGGACGCACAGGTCGTGCTCAACCCAGACGCCGATCCCAACAAGCCTTCGGGGGCGGTGTTTGCCCTGCGTTTGATCGTCGCGCCTATCTAAGGACCTCGTCGATCTCGACGCCGGTCCGGGTTTCGATGCCCAGCAACACTCCGTGCACGATGTACAAGAGCAGAGCGGTGCTGGGCACACCCAGGAATGGGAATGACATGGCTGTGTAGCGTCCAAGCTCGGTGTTGAAGGCCTCGGTGCCCGTTGCCGACACCACCATGTAGCGGGCGAAAAAGAAGGTGACGCCGGCGGTCGCCACGAAGATGGCCCCCATCTGCCAGGTGGCCTTGAGCAGCGCCTTGTCGTGGGCATCGACCTGCTCGTTCTGGGCGAGCAGGCGGTTGATCTTGTCGTTGTCGAGGGCCGAGGCGAGCAACGTGGGCAGCAGGGGAAAGCGGGTGCGAACCGAGAGCACGCTGGCCACGCCGAACAACGCGGGAAAGAGGGCTTCTTTCCATGCAAACCATGCCACTGGAAGCTCGAGCAGGCCGATGCCTCCTGTCAACAGCACGCTGACCACAGCGATGGCCGCCAGGGGGCTGATCTTGCCCGCGCTCGCCATGGTGTAGGCGGAGTGAGCGAGGGGGAAAGCCAGTGCTGCGATGAGGCCCCATAGGGTGCCGAGGTAGGCCTCGTCAGACCCGAAGAGCAGCACGACCGTCGGGGCCACGACGTTCACGGCCAGCTCGATCATCGCCTCTCGGCCCGGGTTCTCCTCTGCCATGAGGGTCGCGTAACCCGACGTCGATGCGGACACCTTTGGGCCGTCGCACGGGATACACTGCTTGACCGACTCGGATGGACTGTGTCCTACCTCGCCATTGCCAGAAAGTATCGCCCGGCCACGTTCGACGAGATCGTCGGCCAGGAACACGTCACCCGCACGCTGCGCAACGCCATCGAGCGCAACCGCATCCACCACGGCTTCCTGTTTACCGGCGCCCGCGGCGTGGGAAAGACCACGGCGGCCAGGGCATTGGCGCGGGCCCTGAACTGCGAAAAGGGTCCGACAGCCGATCCCTGCGGTGTGTGCACCAGCTGCGTCGAGATTGGTGGCGGCCGCAGCCCCGACTTGATCGAGATCGACGGCGCCAGCAACAACAGCGTCGAAGACGTGCGCGAGCTGCGCGAGACGGTGCGCTACGCGCCGACCGCCGGCCGGTGGAAGATCTACCTCATCGACGAGGTCCACATGCTGTCCAAGGGCGCGTTCAACGCCCTGCTCAAGACCCTCGAAGAGCCGCCACCGCACGTGGTGTTCATCTTTGCGACCACCGAGCCCAACCGCATTCCGGACACCATCCTGTCGCGAGTTCAGCGCTTCGACTTCAAGCGCATTCCGGTGCCTGGTGTTGTGGCCCGTCTGTCCGAGATCGCAGTCAGCGAGGGCGTCACCATCAGTGAAGGCGCCCTCAAGATGATCGCCAGGGCCGGCGAGGGCAGCATGCGCGACGCCCAGAGCCTGCTCGACCAAGTCATCAGCTATGCGGGCGACAAGATCGCCGACGACCAAGTCGTCGAGACGCTGGGTCTCATCGACCGCAGCTTGCTCTACGACATGCTCGCTGGGCTGGTTGGTGGGCGTCCCGATCTCTGTCTGACCGCCATCAATCAGGTCTACAGCTACGGCTACGAACTCTCCGAGTTCACCGGCGAGATGCTCGAGGTCGTGCGAAACGCGGCCTTCTGTCGACTCTCTGAACGCTCCCGCGACTTCATCGACATCAACGCCGACGAGCTCGCCAGGCTCGACAAGATCACCGAGGGCGTCGACGCCGAGACCCTCACCCGCACGTTCAACGCCCTGCTCGACGTGCACGACCAGGTCAGCCGATCGGCCCGGCCGCGCATCGTGCTCGAGATGGCGGTGGCCCGGCTTGCGACCGTGCGCCCGATTCAGCCTGTGGGGGTGCTGCTTGGCCGCCTCGAGGCCATGGAGCGACGACTGCGCGAGGGCGGGTCCAGCGCCGGTCCCTCGCACCAGCGTGGGGGCCGCAGCCCGCGGTCCAGTTCGTCGAGTCCACCAAAGGGTGGTGGTCGAGACGATCGCCCCCGACCGGCACCGGTAGCGCGCGAAGTCACCACCAAAGACGCCCCCAAGCCCCCCAATTCCGGGCGACCCAAGGCCAGTGTGCGGCCTGCTGAACCACCCGCCGAACGGCAGCAGCCCCGGGCGCAGGGCACTCAGCATCGCCCGTCGACCGACGCGGGCCAGCCCGAACCTCCGGTTGATCAGTCGTTCTACGACTCCCTAGGCAGCCGCGGGCGCACGGACGAGGTGCCCATTCAGCCCACTCGTGAGCCTCGCCGAAAAAAGCCGGTGCCGGGCACGCCAAAGTCTGTCGAACTGGGCGGCGATGGGCGCTGGGATCTCTTTCGTGGCTTCATTGGCAACTCGGTATTTGGCAAAGGCATCCCGCAATGGGACGGGAAGGGTCCGCTTCGCGTGGCCTTTACGCGTCCCCGGCAGGTGGCCGAGGCTCGACGCGAGCTCAAGGGCGATCGCATCCACTCGGCAGTGGCCAAGGCCTATCCCGAGGGCACGGTGATCGAGGTGCTCGATCGAGCCAAGACCGGAAACGTCAGCGATGACCTGATGCGCATGTCGCTGGGTGATCCCCGAGTGACCGCCATTGTCGAGGCGCTCGGTGCCACCGCCGAGCGGGCCTTTCCCATTGCGCGCAAGAGATTAGAAGAGAGCGACCAGGAGGACAGTGAATGAATCCCTTCGACATGGGCGGAATGGGCGGAATGCTGCAGGGCTTGCAGCAGCGCGCCCTCGAAATGCGCCAAAAGGCAGCTGAAACCAAGGTAGAGGGCACGGCAGGTGGTCTCGTCTCGGTCACGATGACCTGCGATCACAAGGTGGTCGATGTGACCATCGCCGAAGAGGCCTTGGCCGATCACGATCAGCTCGAAGACCTTCTGCAGGTGGCCATGCAAGATGCCCTGGGCAAGGTCAGCGAAGAAATGGCCGCGAACATGCGCGCGCTGACGGGCGGACTTCCGATTCCTCCCGGTCTCATCCCCGGGATGTAGCGATTGTCCGATCGCAACCCCATCAAGGGTGCCGTGCAGCAGCTGTCGCGGTTTCCCGGCATTGGCCAAAAGACGGCCAGTCGCTTGGTCTACTGGTTGCTGCGCGCTCCCGAGGGCACCGCGACCGAGATTGCCGAGTCGCTGATGGCGCTCGGCGATGGGGTCGAGGCGTGTGGCCAGTGTTGCGATCTGACTGGCCGCGATCCGTGCGCGATCTGCGGTTCCGAGTCCCGCGAGCGCAGCCAGATCTGCGTCGTCGAGCAGCCTCAAGACGTGCTCGCCTTCGAGCGCAGCGGTGAATACCGCGGCCTGTACCACGTGCTGCACGGTGCCATCTCGCCACTGGACGGCGTTGGCCCCGATTCACTGCGCATGCGTGAGCTGCTCGAGCGACTGCGAGATGGCTCGGTCAAAGAGGTGATTGTCGCCACCGACCCCGACGTCGAGGGCGATGCGACTGCGCTCTACCTGGCTCGGCTGCTCGATGGCATCGATCTCAAGCTCAGCCGGCTGGCGCATGGCATCAGCGTGGGCACCGAGATCGAATACGCCGATGCGTTGTCGCTGGCGCGGGCACTTCAGAACCGGACGGCGCTGTGAACGTCCGGCTAAACGGCCAAGACAAGCAGATCGACGCGGGGACCACCGTCGCTCAGCTGCTCGAGTCCCTGCAGCTGACCCGCGATGGCATCGCTGTCGCTGTCGACCTCGAGGTTGTCCCAAAGACGGCACACGCCCAGACCGAGCTTCGCGAGGGAGCCCGCATCGAGGTCATTCGGGCTGTCGGTGGCGGATAGTCCCGTCGTCACGGTCTTCCAAGATCGGCAGCTGCTGATTCTCGACAAGCCCCACGGCGTCGACAGCCAAGAGCTGTACAAGCAGCTGCGTGACGAGCACGCCTATCTGGGCATGCACCATCGGCTCGATCAGCCGGCCTCGGGGCTGCTGCTGTTTACGTTGGACCAGCGTGTGAATGCGGCCATCGCAGCTGCCTTCCGCAATCACACCATCGCGCGCACCTACCGAGCCGTGCTCATGGGCGAGGCGACAGACGACGTCTGGCAGTGGCCGCTAGAGGGGCAGGCGGCCCAGACGACCGTTGCCGTGTTGTCGGTCGACAATGGCATGAGTGCTGTCGAATGCACGTTGGCCACCGGCCGTACCCATCAGATTCGCAAGCATGCGGCGATGGCTGGCGTCCCAGTGGCCGGTGATCGCCGCTACGCTCAGGAAGCCGGGCGTGCATGGCCTCGCTTGGCCCTGCATGCGTGTCGCTTGGCATTCACACATCCGAAATCCGGCAGGGACATCGTGTGTGAGAGTGAGATACCCGCCGATTTGTCCCAACTATGGGGTCTCGCCGCATCATCGTGACCGATGGAGTTGGCGTCCGTGCTACCTTCTGGGCCAATGATCGACGACGTCCTGCACGACATTCCCATCGAGTATCGCCAGAAGTTCCAGGGTTTTGTCAACGAACCCGAACTGTCGATCGATTCGCTACGGCGGCAGATGCAGCAGTATCTCGAGACCGTGCGACTGCTCGCCCCCATCGTCAAGGCCTTCAACCTCGACACGATGGAGAAGCTGGGCACCTCGGGTCTGGCGTTGTTGGATGCTGCCCAGGGTGAAGACCAGCGCCGCCTTGCCCAGGCCGGGAAACGACACGTTCCGAAGTTCATGAGGGT
>CAYYHT010000373.1:0-7730 GCA_964471355.1 uncultured Enterobacteriaceae bacterium | reverse complement strand
GAGGGCGATGTCGGCGCGGTTCTTGTCCTGCATGCCATGGGAGGTGAGCTCCATCATGGTGACGTTGGCCATGAGCAGGTTCTGCTTGAATCGCGCGAAGCGACCCCAGTCTGCGTAGCTGCGGGCGATAAGAATGCGCCCCTTGTCTTTGAGCCGGGTCATCAGAGCGTCGACGTCGAATCGTCCCAGCCCTTCTTTTTCCGTTCCAGCAGCGATGTTCTCGAAATCGATCAGTACAGCGATGTTTTGCGGTTCCACTTCTTCTTCTTCCGCACCGGTTCGTTTGGTGCGTATGTAGGGTTTCCCGTCGGTTTTGTCCGGTTTCTCCCTGGTGCGTACCCGGTGGGCGACGCCTGGAGAAGTGGACCACTTGTGGGGTGCAGCAAAGCCAGAATCGGCTCAACTGGGTGATCACGTAGCACACAAGGTCGACTGCGGCCCGAACGCGGGCTACTGAATGCTCATTCAGTCGGCCCGAAGGCGCGGCAAATCTGTTTCTGGAGAGAGTGCATGTCCGGATTTCTGAAGTTTCAGGGCACCGAGAACTACATCGCCGACCCCGGCCTGATGTCCTCGGTCAATGCGTCGGTGGTGCTTCAGCGGCCGTTGTTGGTCAAGGGGGAACCCGGCACCGGCAAGACCCTGTTGGCCCATGCCGTGGCGAATTCCCTGGGCAAGAAGCTCATCAGCTGGCACGTCAAATCAACGACCAAGGCTGTTGACGGGCTGTACACCTATGACGTGGTGCAGAGGCTGAACGACAGCCGATTTGGTGACGCGGACGTCTCGGACATTCGCAACTACATCAAGCTGGGACCGGTGGGCAGGGCGTTTTCTTCCGATGAGCAGGTCGTGTTGCTGATCGACGAGATCGACAAGGCCGACATCGAGTTCCCGAACGACCTGCTGCGCGAGCTCGACGAGATGGCCTTCACGATCGACGAGCTCGACGAGACCATCAAAGCCAAGAAGCGGCCCATCGTCATCATCACGTCGAACGCCGAGAAGGAACTGCCGGACGCGTTCTTGCGCCGCTGCGTGTTCCATTTCATCAGCTTCCCCAACAAAGAACTGATGGAGCGCATCGTGAATGTGCATCATCCACGCCTTGATCAACAGCTTCTCGATGCGGCCCTGGGGCGGTTCTTTGCCTTCCGCAAGGTGCCCGGGCTGCGCAAGCCTCCATCGACTTCCGAGCTTGTTGACTGGCTTGCCGTGCTGGTCAGCGCCGGTGTCGACCCTAAAGAGATCGAAAAGGGAGACCCCTTCTTAGGGGTGTTGCTGAAGCAGGAGAAGGATCTGGCTGCCGTCGGCAACAAATCGCGCAGGACCGTCTACTAGTCATGTTCCTGGACTTCCTGATCAACCTGCGTGCTCAGAATCTGAACATTGGCATGGGCCAGTGGTTGGCATTCCTCGACGCGCTTGGAAAGGGACTAGCGACCGATGTGCCGGGCATGTACGAGCTCGGTCGCGCGCTGCTGTGCAAGTCCGAGACCGAATACGACCAGTATGACGTCGCCTTTGGCACAACGTTCAATGGCGTGGCCTTGCCCGAGGACCTTCGCGAGAAGATCGAGGCGCTGCTCAAGAACGTCCATGGCATGAACTCCGATGCCCCCGAGCCCCGCACCTTCGAGACGCTCGCAGACCTGTTGGAGCAGTACCGCAAGACGTTGCAAGAACAAGAGGGCGAGCACAACGGCGGCAATCGGTGGGTCGGAACCGGCGGCACGAGTCCATATGGAAGGGGAGGGCGCAACCCCGAGGGCATGGCCAAAGGTGACGGGAGTGGCAACCGAAGTGGGTTTCGCATGCCCAACGATCGGCGATGGAAGGGGTACCGAGGCGATCGCGTGCTCGATGTGCGCGACCTGCATGTGGTGCTGCGCGCTCTGCGAAGCTTGGCCCGCGAGGGACGCATGGAGCTCGATCTCGACGGCACGATCGACGCGACCTGTCACAACGGCGGCGAGATCGACATTATTGAGAAGCGCGAGCGCAAGAACCGCCTCAAGATTGTGCTCATGATGGATGCGGGCGGCAGCATGGCGCCCCATGCCGAAAAAATCGAGAAGCTGTTTACCGCGGCTAAACGAGTGAAGAGCTTTCGCAGCCTCGACACCTACACGTTCCACAACTGCGTCTACAACCATGTCTACACCGACATCGACCAGCTCAAGCGCAAGCCCACCAGCGAGGTCCTGGCCAACCTGGACTCCAAGCATCGGGTCATCTTTGTCGGTGATGCGTCGATGGCCCCATACGAGCTGTTCAGCAGCTTTTCATGGCCCGGCAACAGCAATGCACTCGCAGGAGTGGACTGGCTGCGACGCCTTCGAGAGCGCTGCCCAGCCAGCATCTGGCTCAATCCCGACCCTCAGAAGTATTGGAAGCACCCGACGGTCAGCGCCATTGGGGGCATCTTCCCGATGTTCGAGCTGACGGTCGACGGCGTGCGTGACGGGGTGCGCAAGCTCAGGGCTCCTAGCTAATACAGGGACAGCGCCTGGCTGACTTCTCTGCGGCTGCTGCTGAACGACAGGATGTCGAGTGCAAGCGCAAAGCGGTGAGGGTCGCTCACTGCCGGGTACAGCTTGATGAGCGCGTCGCGCTTGCCACTCTCGAAGTACATCAGGTTGGCCAGCGCCTTGGCTTCGGCTGTGGTCAAGCGCGCGTTGCGAGCAATCGAGTCCATCGATTCGAGCTTGCTCGACTCCCAGTAGGCGTTGTCGATCAGGCTCTTGGACTCGCTGTAGGTGAGGTAGCTGCGGGCAGGTCGGTCGTAGCCCTGGCTGTACCCGGGTCTGGAGTTGCCGTGCCTGTCGTCGGGCTTGGAGCTGCCGTGGTGTCCTGATGAAGCCTGTGCCGCTCTCAGGCGTTCCCGCAGCCTGCGCTTGTCGGCTTTGACCTCCTTCTCGGCGAGCAACAATGCATGCTCGATGCGCTCAAGGCGGTGCTCCACCTGATCGTGCACTCGGTGATCATCAATGTGATGAGCCAGGTCCTCGAGCACAGCGAGCTCGGCATAGACGTCCGCAAAGTCGCTGCCGGAGCGCTCGTTGTGGCCAGCGAGGGTGGGGGCAGCGGCAAGAAGTGCCGCCACAATGAGGAAGGATGTTTTTCGAAGCATCGGTTCAGCTCCCGGTGAGTGGTTCTGCCGGGGATGGACGCGCGCCGAGCCGAAGCCTTTGCCATTGGATGTCACAGGGCGTAAACGACGTGTGAACTACCATTCACTGAGTTGTTTGCACCCGGTCGGTCGCCGCTGTAGGTTCCCTTTGGCACTGGGGCGTGGCCAAGTTGGTAAGGCGCCGGGTTTTGATTCCGGAGAGCGTAGGTTCGAGTCCTACCGCCCCAAGCCAACGATATAAACGTCAGCACGTACGCGGGGGAACAGCTGATGTACGGTGAAATGGTCCTTTTCAGCGGCAACGCGAATCCGGCTCTTGCAGGACGCATTGCCGAGCGCCTTGGGCACCCACTGGCGCCGGCTCACGTCGGTCGATTCAGTGACGGCGAGACTCGGGTCGAGCTGCAACAGAACGTGCGCGGACGAGATGTGTTTCTCATTCAGCCGACATGCGCTCCAACCAACGACCACCTGATGGAGCTGCTGATCATGGCCGAGGCGTGCAAGCGCAGTTCGGTCGGACGCATCACGGCGGTGATTCCGTACTTCGGCTATGCGCGCCAAGATCGGAAGGTCCAGCCACGTGCACCCATTACGGCCAAGCTGGTCAGCGACCTCATCGAGACCACGGGTGTGGGCCGCGTCCTGACCATGGACCTGCACGCCGGTCAGATTCAGGGCTTCTTCGACATCCCAGTCGACAACCTCTACGCCCAGCCCTTGCTGTTGCGGCACATCAAAGAGGAAATGCTCACCCCGGACACAGTCATCGTGTCCCCGGACGCGGGCGGCACCGAGCGCGCACGATCCTACGCCAAGCGCCTCAAGACGGGCCTGGCCGTCATCGACAAACGGCGCAGCGGCCCGAATGTCTCTGAAGTCATGCACATCATCGGCGACGTCAAAGGCAAGCGCGCCATCATCATCGACGACATGATCGACACCGCTGGCACGCTCGTAAAGGGCGCCCAGGCCGTCATGGATCACGGGGCCAAGCAAGTCTTCGCTGTCACCACCCACGCTGTGTTGAGTGGTCCGGCGGTCGAGCGCCTCAATGGAAGTCTGTTCGAAGAGGTCGTGGTGACCGACACCGTGCCGCTCAACGGAAAAGCCGACGCTTGCTCAAAGTTGTCCATGCTCTCGGTGGCCTCGCTATTTGCCGAGGCGATCCGCAGCATTCACTTCAATGACTCCATCAGCCGGCTGTTCTTGGAGTAGCGAAGCGACGCCGCGGCCCTTGCCGCTTGTGCCGCATCCGCTTATACGCGCGGCGACATTCGCAAGGATGCCGTCCCGGTCGTCGTCATGACGGCCCACAAGACCAGGGGATGGAGTACTTGGTTGGCCCTGCCAGCCCACTCCACGTCTGCTTGTAGCCGCCGATTCAGGTCGGGACGTTCAGACCCTTTGGAGTGAACATGTCCATCACACTGAACGCCGAAGCACGAACCTCATCAGGTAAGGGCGACACCCGCAAGCTGCGCGCTGCTGGTCGCCTGCCGGCCGTCATGTACGGCTCTGGCAGCGAAGCCAAAGCCCTGACTGTCGACCCCCGTGAATTCGGCGACATCTTCCGCAAGAGCGGCAACCGCAACACAATCTTGAACGTCACTCTCGACGGCAAGCAGACCCCGTGCCTCGTTCGCGAAGCGCAGCGTCATCCGCTGTCCCGAGAGATTCTGCACGTCGACCTGTACGAAGTGCCGTCCGACCGCGATGTCACGGTCATGGTGCCCGTCACCACGTCCGGAATCGCCGAGGGCGCTCAGGCCGGTGGCCGCATTCGCATCATCCGACGCGAACTGCCGGTCAGCTGCCGCTACGACGCCATTCCCGAGTCCATCGTCGTCGATGTGACCGCACTCGATCTCGGCGACATGATCTCGACCGACGCCATCTCGATGGCCGAGGGTTCCTCGATCGCTGTCGACGTGCCCATCTTCGTGGTCACTTGCTACGGCCGTCGAGCCTCCAAGGCAGACGACGAAGAAGTCGAAGAGTAAGCAGGGAATTGCACGTGATCTTCGGACTCGGAAATCCTGGCCGCAAATACGCGGACACCCGGCACAACGCCGGCTTTCTGGTCATTGACCGGCTGAGCCAGCGTTGGGGTGCGCCCGTCGACCAGCGACAGTTCGGGGCCGAGATCGGCAAGGCACTCATCGGGACTCGTTCCTCGATGCTGGTCAAGCCGCAGTCCTTCATGAACCTGTCCGGGCAACCGGCGGCTTCGATCAAGGGCTACTACAAAGCCGATAACGAGGACATCGTCGTCATTCACGACGACCTGGACATCGAATTTGGGGACGTTCGCGTCAAGAAGGGTGGCGGCCATGGCGGCCACAACGGACTGCGCGACATAAACCAGAAAATCGGCAAAGACTACGTGCGAGTGCGAGTGGGCGTGTCCCGGCCTCCGGCCCAGTGGGACACCGCTGACTACGTGCTCGGTACATGGTCTGAAGACCAACGCGGTCAGCTCGGCGCTGCAGTCGATCGTGCGGCAGATGCCGTCGAGACCATCCTTCGCGACGGCCCCGCCGCCGCCATGAATATCTACAACACTCGCCCCAAGAGCACCCGGCAAACAAGCCAGCTGCCGTCGGGCGACTCGGAGTAAACACCGTGGAAAACGCACTCTTCGCCGTGCCCGTATCGGGCGTCCTCGCCCTTGGGTTCGCCTACTGGAAGGCCACTTGGGTCGCCAATCAGGATGCCGGCGACGCAGAAATGCAGGAAATCGCACGCCGCATCCAAGAGGGAGCCATGGCGTTCCTCAAGGCTGAATACACCTACATTGGCGTCTTCGTGGCCATGGTTGCGGTGCTCTTGGGCATCATGAACGGCGTCAGCACGGCGCCTGATGCATCACCGCTGATCGCGGTGTCATTCGTGATCGGCGCCGCTGCGTCGGCACTGTCGGGCTACTTCGGCATGCGCGTTGCCACCAACGCGAATGTTCGCACCACTCACGCCGCCAAGCAGGGCTTGTCCCCGGCACTTCAGGTCGCCTTCTCGGGCGGTGCTGTCATGGGCATGAGCGTCGTTGGTCTGGCCATCTTGGGTCTGGGTACGCTGTACTTGGTATTCACCATGGCCATCTTCCCCGATGACCTCGCCAAGAGCCTCAGCGCGCTGACCGGCTACTCGATGGGCGCCTCGTCCATCGCGCTGTTCGCCCGTGTGGGTGGCGGTATCTACACCAAGGCTGCTGACGTCGGAGCCGACCTCGTCGGCAAGGTCGAGGCCGGCCTCCCCGAAGACGACCCGCGCAACCCCGCCGTCATCGCCGACAATGTCGGTGACAACGTCGGTGACGTCGCAGGCATGGGCGCAGACCTCTTCGAGAGCTTCGTGGGCGCCATCATCGGCGCCATGGTGCTCGGCATGGGCTTCAACGTCGTCGGTCAAGTGGAATCGATGGCCACTGCCGAACTCTCGATGGGTCCGGTCATTCTGCCGCTGTTCATCGCGGCAGGCGGCATCATCTGCTCCATCCTGGGCACGTTCGCCGTGCGCACCAAAGAAGGCGGCAACCCGCAGCACGCTCTCGACGCGGGTGCCTTTGGCGCCGCAGGCGTCATGGCGATCGCGACCTTTGGCCTCGCCAAGGTGTTCTGGCCCGCGGCCGGCGCGCAGGCAGTCATCGCCACTCGCATCGGTGAGAGCACCACCTACGCACTCAATCCGCAGATGATTGAGTGGTGGCAGGTTGGTCTAGCCACGGTGGTCGGTCTCGCGACCGGCGTCGTGATTGGCCTCATCACCAGCTATTACTGCTCCATGGACAAGCACCCGGTGAACAGCATCGCCGAGCAATCCAAGACCGGTTCCGCAACCAACATCATCGCCGGCCTCGCAGTGGGCATGGAGAGCACCATGCTCCCCATCGTCTGCATCGCAATTGGCGTGGTCGCGGCCAACGGCATTGCCGGCCTGTACGGTGTCGCTATTGCGGCGCTGGGCATGCTCTCAACAACTGGCATCCAGCTGGCTGTAGACGCCTACGGTCCTGTGGCTGACAACGCCGGCGGCATCGCCGAGATGTCCCACCAGCCCGCAGAGGTGCGCGAGCGCACCGACAAGCTCGACGCGGTCGGCAATACCACTGCCGCCATCGGCAAGGGCTTCGCCATCGGTTCGGCTGCCATGACGGCTCTCGCCCTCTTCGCTGCGTTCACGCAGCAGGCGAACATCAGCGGCATCGACATCAGCAAGCCCATCGTCATGGCGGGCCTGTTCATCGGTGGCATGCTGCCCTTCATCTTCTCGGCCTTGGCCATGAAGGCCGTCGGAATGGCCGCCATGGACATGATCGAAGAAGTTCGTCGTCAGTTCCGCGACATTCCTGGCCTGCTCGAAGGCAAGGAAGGCGTGGCCCCCGACACCGCGCGCTGTGTCGAAATTTCGACCCAGGCTGCTCTGCGCCAGATGATGCTTCCGGGCGCCATCGGCATCTTCACCCCCGTGTTCATCGGCTTCGCATTCGGCGCCGAGGCCCTTGGCGGCATGCTGGCCGGCGTCACCGTCACCGGTGTGTGCATGGCCATCTTCATGTCCAACGCCGGCGGCGCCTGGGACAACGCCAAGAAGTCCT
>CAYYHT010000372.1:4048-7764 GCA_964471355.1 uncultured Enterobacteriaceae bacterium | reverse complement strand
CCCGCTCGGTCGGCGAGGGCCCACAGCAGCTTGAACTCGGTCGCCGTCAGCGGAATCTCTTCGTTCTCGACCCAGACGCGATGGGCTTCGAGGTCAACCGACAGAAGCTCGCCAAAGACCAAACGCTGCTCTTCGGCTGTGGCTTCGTCCTCTTCAATCTCGTCGTCGTCCTCGGAGCGGCGCAGCACCGCGCGGACGCGCAAGATCAACTCGCGCACCGAAAAGGCCGTCTTGACCATGTAGTCATCGGCGCCAAGCTCAAAGCCGACCACGCGGTCGATCTCGTCGCCCTTGGCGGTCAGCATGATGATCGGGACCTTGCGGGTCTTTTTGTCGGCGCGCAGTCGTCGGCACACCTCGGTGCCGCTGAAGTCGGGTAGCATCAGGTCGAGGATCACCAGCGCCGGCTTGCGGGCGTGAGCCGCCTTTAGCGCGTCAGTGGCTGTCATCGCCGTGACCGTCTCGAAGCCCTCGCGCCGCAGATTGATGTCGAGGAGATTGAGCAGATCCTCCTCGTCATCGACGATCAGAATCGGACCTCCTGAACCCATCTTTCCTCCCCATCCCATGCTGGAATAGTCACTTGCGGGCCTATCGTGTACAACACTGCGGTCAACAGGGGATCCGTGCCGACCACTAGCCGTCTGCTGCTCGCCATCATGGCACTTGGGTCGACGCCGTCACAGGCTGCTTCATTCGATCCGGACCTGACCTGGCGAACCATCACAACCGAGCACTTCCACATCCACTTCCATCAGGGTGAGGAACAGCTTGCTGAAGAGTTCAGCCACAAGGTCGAGGACGTCTATGACTCCATGACCGATGAGCTGAAGTGGACTCCGCGTCGGCGCACCGAGCTGGTGCTGATCGACCGCACCGACTCGGCCAACGGCTTTGCCATGGCGCTGCCCTACAACCAGATCGTGGTCTACGTGACGGCGCCTACAGAGAGCTCGTCCCTCGGTTTCTATGAGGATTGGGGCAGCACCATCTTCACCCACGAGCTCACCCACATCCTGCACATCGACACCAACCACGGCATCGTGCGTCTGGCTCGATCTGGAGTGGGACGGGTCGCCTCCACCAATCGCCTGTCGCCAGGCTGGGTGGTCGAGGGACTCGGCACATTCCAAGAGACGCGCCACACCACCGGTGGACGAGGTCGAGCCGCTCTGGCGGACATGATCCTGCGCACCGCCGCACTCGAGAGCGACTGGCCTCCGCTGGGCAACCTCGACGGATTTCAGGCCGAGCCGCCAGCGGGCAACCTGCGCTACCTGTTCGGCCAAGACTTCATGGAGTACGTCTCGGACAACCAGGGCCGCGACGTCTGGACGAAGTGGACGCACACCTATGGCTCGTGGATTCCCTACTGGCTGCCTTCGGAGCGCGTCTTTGGCGAGCGACTGGTCCCGCTCTACTTCGGGTGGAAAGACGACCGGGCCGCCAAGTACAAGGCCGTTGCTGATGCGGTACGAGCCGAGGGGCTGATCGAGGGTCGCTTGGTCAGTGGAGGCATCGCGTCCTGCTATGCGCCGGCCTTTGCGCCGGACGGCGACAAGCTTGTGTGGAGCTGTGCGGACCGTCGCACCGGATCAGCGATCTGGATGGCCGATGGCCACGGCTACGCCCCCGAGGTTCTGCTTCAGGACCGCGGCGCCAGCAGCTTCACCTGGCGGTCGGACAGCAAGGCATTCGCCTACTCCGGCTCACATGTCGTGAACCGGTTCAATGTGTGGAGCGACATCTACCTGCACACCCTGGGCAAGGAGCGCCCGTCGGCACTGACCAAAGGCGCCCGAGCCAGGGACCCAGAGTTCACTCCCGACGGCAGCCAGCTGTTCGTGGTCACAAACCGCGTCCAGAACAATCAGCTCGAGCGATTGACCGTCGACAAGCGGCGCATCGCCCTGACCGAGAACACCGACCACACGCAGTACTCCACTCCCCGCGTCGCCCCCGATGGGCAGTCGATGGTCGTCTCGGTCTGGAATGACGGCCGGCGCGACCTGTGGCTCTACGACCTCGACGCCAAGCCCCTGCGTCGGCTGACCGCCGATGCCTCCGCCGACAGGGACCCGCGCTGGTCCAAGGACGGGCGCTGGCTGTACTTTTCATCGGACCGCAGCGGAATTCCCAACATCTACGCCATTGAGATGGCCACCGAGCGCCTGTTTCAGATCAGCAACGTGCTGACCGGTGCCCTGCGCCCAAGCATCCATCCCGATGGCACCCGGCTGGCCTACCAGCGCTACAGCTTTGACGGCTTCGACGTCCGGGTCATCGACTTGGACCCCGACAAGTACATCGACCGAGGCCTGTTGCCGCGCGACCTGTTGCACGACGTGGCCTTGGCCGACATCGTCACCCCAGTCGACACGCCGGTCGAGATGGACGAGACGGCGCTGCTGTGGCGGGGTGACCCGGTGCCCGCCGCAAAGCCCATGACCAGCCAGCCCGCCGCGGTTGCCATGGACCCATTTGAGCCCGGACGCTCGCCCATCGACCGCCTGATGATGGCGGCGATGCCGCAAGACCCCGACAGCCTCGATTCCTTTGATCAGAGCGACGTCGAGGGCGTGTTTGGCGAGGAAGAAGACTACCCCTTCACCATCACGCCTCACCGCTACAACCCACTGCCAAATCTGCTGCCGCGCTACTGGCTGCCCTGGGTTCAATCGACGCCGGCCTACTTCGGACGACGCCGGTTCACCTTCCTGCCCGGCTTTGCTGCCAACGCAGCCGCGGCCTCGACCGATCCCCTGCGCCGGTTCGGCTGGAATGCAGGAGCGACCTACCGCAGTGATGCGGACTTCTTGGGCGGCTTCGCGACCCTGCAGCTCAACCGCTTCTTGCCCGTCTATTCGCTGAGCGTGAGCTCTCGCGCGACCCCGTTCATCATCAGTGCCTACCCCGAGCGCGACCCGAACGGACTGCCGGGGGTCTATCCGGACAACCAGCCCACCGAGCTCGACGACGACGGCAACATCTTGCCCAACGCGCTGGCACGACCTGTCTATTGGGAGAAGCGACGCAGCTTTGCCGCATCGGTGAGCTACCCATACACCGCGCGAACCACGGTGTTTGCCCGCTACAGCCTGACCGAGCGCACTGCACTGCGACCGATCAGCGCCTTCGCCCTCGCCGACACCATTCCCACCCGCGGCACCATTGGCCAGATCTCGGCTGGGTGGCGCTACAGCTGGTCACAGCAGACCACCCGCTCCATCAGCCGCGAGGACGGACGCATCTTCAGCTTGGTGGGGGCGGTGCTGCATCCCGTGCTGGGCACCAAGGTGCTCGCCGACGGCGGAGGGCTCGAAGA
Organism: uncultured Enterobacteriaceae bacterium; assembly: GCA_964471355.1. GTDB lineage: Bacteria > Myxococcota_A > UBA796 > UBA796 > CAYYHT01. The sequence goes on along the minus strand of CAYYHT010000372.1, from coordinate 4,439 downwards.
CCTGCGCCAGATACAGGTTGCCACCGAGTTGCGCGAGTACATGGTCAACCCCTGGATTCCCAACCAAGTGCTGGCGGTGCGGGCTGCGGGCGGTATCACGGTCGGCGATACCGCGCGGCTCGGCAACTATCGGCTCGGTGGTAGCTTCGGCGACAGCGCCTTCTATGCGACACCGGACGGCACCCGCATGCTTCGCGGCTACCCATTTGGAGCGGATCTAGGCGACATGTACTGGTTGGGCGGCGCCGAATACCGCCTGCCCCTGTGGCGGGTCGACCGTGGTGTCGGCACCATCCCCTTCTTCGCCCGCTACTTGTCAGGCTTGGTGTTCATCGACGCCGGCAATGCCTTCATCACCGTGAATTCCCTGCCCGAGGCCTTCGACGGCGCG
>CAYYHT010000372.1:0-4038 GCA_964471355.1 uncultured Enterobacteriaceae bacterium | reverse complement strand
GAAGAAGGTGCTGCCGCTGGTGTGGGCGCGGTGCGAGGCCTTCGACGGCGCGCTCGTGGGAACCGGCGCCGAGCTCAAGATGTCTACTGCCATTGGATACCGCACCGGAATCAGTGGCTCTGTCGGGTGGGCAGCGGCACTGACTCCAGGGGGCTACAGCGCACTGGGCGACCCCCTGGACAACTTCTACTTCCGCGTTGGCGGCTCCTTTTAGGCCACCCCACATGACTCCCTCCCTCCTCCTCCTCCTCCTCGCACCCACCGCAGATGCACTTCCGCAATCCCTCGCCGATGCGGTGGCCACAGGCGACTGCACGGCCGTGCTCGCCGCCATCCCCTCCCCGAAGACCGACGAAGAAAAGCTGGCCGTCGGCTGGTGCAAAGCCAAGCTCGCCAGCACTGGTGCGTTGCTTCCTTTCGAGGCGCTCAAGGCGCTCGACGGCATCGGAGAAGGCGTCTATGGCGACTACTCACACCTGGTGCGCGCACGAATTCTCGATCAGACCGGGGCCCCGGGGGCCGAGGTCGCGGCTGCGCTGAAGGGTCTCGACCTGCCCGGTGCCGCTGGACGCGAGACCCGCTTGCTGCGCGCCAAGGCTCTGTCCCGGACCTATGACTACGACGCGGGCCGCAAGGCTCTGGTCGCCCTGTTCGAGACCGATGTGGCGGGAGAGGCACGGGTAGCACTCGGAGACTCTGCGCTGCAGAACGGCCGCATCGAACCCGCCGTGGAGGTATGGCGAAATGCCTGGGCCAAGAACGTCGCGGGCTCCTGGGATGATGTCGCCGCGGAGCGACTCAAGAAGCAGGGGCAGGATCCCGAGGACCTGACGCGGTCGGCCAATCATGTCTACGCCAAGCTGCGCGTCGGTTCGCTGCGAAAGGCGAACCAGCATGGCGAAGCCTTGAAGCTGGCCTTGGCCCTGGCCGATCACGGTGTGGACGCGCTGACGGGAACGGCACTGGCCCACGCCTATTTCCGAGGCAGGGACTACGCGGGCTCGACCGCTCAGTTCGAGAAAGCCCTCGGGGCGCCAGCGGCATGCACAGGCAGCCCCAAGGACCTGTTCCACTACGCGCTCGGAGTCAGCCGAACCGGGGACTATGACAGTGCGGCCGTCATCTATGACCGCCTTCGGCTGCAGCACCCGGCCGATGGCTACGCCGATACCGCCAGCTTCAAGCTCGGCTACCTCGACTACGACCGCAACCGATGCGCACAAGCGCTGCCTCTGTTCGAGGCCCACATCAAGCGCTACCCCAAGAGCAAGCACCTGGACGAAGCGCTGTGGTTCGCCGCCCGATGCGGCTGGAAGTCCGGCAACACGGCGCAAGCCATCGGATTCTGGGACCGCTTGGTCAACGAGCGGCCCAAGTCCTCCCTCGCTCCCGGCGCCGCCTATTGGAAGGCTCGTGCAGCAGAAGATGATGCTGCCCTGGCCAATGTGGTGAATCGCTGGCCGACGAGTGGCTACGCCTGGTTTGCCGCACAACGAACCGGTCGGGTCTTTGAGCAAAAGCCCGTGGTGGCCAGACCAGAATGGCCCGCCGCCCTGGCTGCACGCACCGACGTCAAGCGCGCAGAAGCGCTGCTAGGCAGTGGCTTTCAAGCATGGGCGCGGGACGAGCTCGGACCCGTCGCTCCTGTGGCCAAGGAGTCCGGTCGGACGGGAGCATTGGCGGCTGCCCACGCATTTATCGCTGTGGGGGACTACAAGCGCGGTCGCAAGCTGGCCAGGCCGTACTGCGTGTCGGTCTGGAAGACCGGAGATCCCGTAGCGCAGCAGGCCTGCACACCTCGTCCCGAGGCCAGCATCGTTGCCGCAGCGGCAGGGCGCTACGGCCTCGACCCGCTGGTGCCCTTCGGAATCATGACCGCCGAATCGGCCCTCGACCCCTCGGTCACGTCCATCGCTGGGGCCCGAGGCCTCATGCAGCTGATGCCGGTCGAAGCCGAGGTCATCCACAACGAGGCGTTCGGCAAGGCGCGCCCCTATGACCCGACCGACCTGTACGCCGCGCCCTACAACGCAGCCATGGGCACCACCGAGCTCGGCATGAAGCACCGAGTCCTGGACGGTCGCCTGCTCGGCACGCACCTGCCCGCGTCCATCGCGTCCTACAACGGAGGCATCGAGGCGGTCGAACGCTGGCTCGCCACCTACGACGAGACCCCCGAGTTCGACGAGTTCAGCGAGGACATCAGCTACAGCGAGACCCGCCGCTACGTGAAGCGGGTGCTCGGATTCACGATGCAGTACCGCTGGGTCTACGGCGACGAGCCCTTCCGGCCATGACCGCTCAACGCGCGCCTTTGAGCTCCCGCACCAGCAGATAGGTCAACGGGCTGATCGACCCCAGAAAGGGAACGCCGATCAGCCATGGCCATGGGCTCATGTCGTTCTTTCGAGCGTCCCGCCACATCCATGCGCTGACCATGGTCAGAGCCAGGGTCAGGTCGCCGAACACCTGGGCGCCGGGCAGGCTGGTCCATCCGACGGCGAAGATGTCGATGAACCCGATGGTGAGTGTCACGTACGTACTGAACACGCCGAAACCGGCGAGAACAAGACCCAGAACCAGAGCGCGAACATTCATGAGTGCCTCCTTGGCATGTTCACAATGGAACCCACCACAGATCCGAATTCCATTACCTGTGAGGTCATGTTCCCCATGATGCGGGCGCAGAAGAATCAAATAGCAGCCAGCGACTGGCCGCTCACGCGAGGCACACATGGAAACCGTCGGCTCCCTCATCCGCCACTGGCGCAAGCGCAGGCGCATGTCCCAGCTCGATCTGGCCACCGATGCCGAGGTCAGCACGCGCCACCTGTCCTTCCTTGAGACCGGTCGTTCGGCTCCATCCCGCGAGATGGTGCTGGTGCTGGGCAGCGCACTCGAGATTCCCCTGCGCGGACGCAACACCCTGCTTCGCGCTGCGGGCTTTGCTCCCGCGTACCGCCACACCGACCTCGAGGCTCCAGAGATGGCGCAGGTGCGCAGCGCGCTCGAGTTCGTGCTCAAGAAGAGCGAGCCTTACGGCGCGGTCGTCGTCAACAACACCTGGGACGTGCTCATGATGAACGAGCCCTTGTGTGCCCTGTCGATCTGGCTGACCGGCGAGCCGCCGAAGCTGCCTAGCAACTTGCTGAAGAACACATTCGACCCCGACGGCCTCAAGCCCTTCATCAAGAACTGGGAGGACGTCGCCCGCACCACCCTGGACCGGCTGCACCGCGAGGCCATGCACCATGCAGACGTCGAAGAGCTGTACGAGGAGTTGCTCGCCATGCCCGGCGTGCCACAAGACTGGCGGCACGTCGATTGGTCACGCTCGCCGTCCCTGCTGATTCCCGTGACACTGGCCAAAGACGGCCTCGAGCTGTCCTTCTTCACCACCATCACGCGGCTCGGTGCGCCCATCGACGTCACGGCATCAGAACTGGCGATTGAGAGCTACTACCCGGCGGACGAGCAGACTGAGGCCGCCATCCGCATGATCATAGGCTAGCGAATCTCAAGGTCGAAGGGCAGCAATGCAAGCATCTGTCCGGGGTGTGCAAGCAGCACCTCGACAGAGGGAGACAGCAGCTTGCCCAGCGTGTTCTCGAACAACGTCGCCATCGATGACGACGTCCGTGCCCCCGGCAGCGCATCGCGCACTGCTCGCTGGACCATCTGCTGGAGCATGTTCTGGTTTGGCTGGACCGAACGGTCGCGACGCCGGTAGGCACCTGGGCGCATGCCTGCCAAGTCCCGTGCTCGGTCCATCGCCGTGTACAGGTCGCCATGCTGGTCGATCAGCCCGCGTTCTTTGGCCAGCCGACCCGTCCACACACGCCCACGGCAGTGAGGCTCGATGACCTCGGGCTCGACCTTGCGGCCGTCGGCCACTCTCTGGACAAACCCGTCATAGAACCGCTGCAGAGAGGAGCGGAAGCGAACTCGCTGGTTGTCGGTGAACGGCCGGCTTGAGCTGAAGACGCCCGCGTTCGGAGCAGACAGGACCTGCTGGGTCGTCACACCGACCTTGCGCAT
>CAYYHT010000371.1:0-7765 GCA_964471355.1 uncultured Enterobacteriaceae bacterium | reverse complement strand
TTGATTTGCCATTTTTTCATTAACACCTGCAAGAATTGTTAAAATTGCAGCAGCACCGCAAGAAGACAATTTGTCTATGCCTGCCGCCAAACCTGAACGTGGCTGTGTACCGAAAAGAGGTCACCGGGGCGCTGCAGAGTGTGGCCCGCAACGGAAACACCGAGGGTGATTGGGATCGCTTTGTGCAGCTTCTCGAGGACACCCCTCCGGTCTATCTGCGCGACCTGCTCGACTTTGTTCCGCAGCAGTCCGTGCCCATCGATCAAGTCGACGGTGTGCGCGAGGTGGTCAGCACGACGCTTCGCGGGGCTGCGATGTCACACGGGGCGCTGCACTCCACAGCTCATCGCGCGATCGCCGCCGCCTTCAACGAGCTGGGTTCTCGGTCCAATTCAGGAGAAGGAGGAGAAGATGCCCGCCGCAATCCCGACGGGCCCTGGGCAGCCGACCGCAACCGCACCCGGCAGGTCGCCAGCGGTCGCTTTGGGGTCGACGCGGCCTACCTCGTGGGCGCCGACGAGCTCGAGATCAAGATCGGGCAGGGTGCCAAGCCCGGAGAAGGCGGGCACCTGCCTGCCAACAAGGTGACGGCCGAGATCGCCGCCATTCGAAAGACAGCGGTCGGCGTCGACTTGATCAGCCCGCCTCCGCACCATGACATCTACAGCATCGAAGACCTGGCACAGCTTGTGCGCAATCTTCGTGCGGCCAATCCCGAAGCGTTGATCGGGGTCAAGGTGCCGGCAGTCACCAACCTGGGAACCATCGCGGTCGGTGTGGCAAAGGCCGGTGCCGATGTCATCACCATCAGCGGCTTTGAGGGCGGAACCGGAGCCGCGTCTTCGGGCAGCATCCTGCATGCGGGATTGCCCCTTGAGCTGGGCCTGACCGACGCTCACCAGTACTTGGTCACCGCAGGCATTCGCTCCAGTGTGCGTCTGCGAGCAGACGGCGGAATCAAGCGTGGCATGGACGTCGCCAAGATCATGGCTCTGGGCGCCGACGAGGTGGGGTTTGGCACCGCATTGATGGTGGCCGAGAACTGCGTATTCTGCCGTGGCTGCAATCACGGTCGCTGCCCTGTCGGCCTGGCCACTCAAGACGAGGTACGCCAAGACAAGCTGTTCATGAGCAAGAACCGAGAGCATATCGGTCCGGGAACGGCCATGAGCCAGCGCTACAACGAGGCCAAGGCAGGAGTGCGTCGCTACCTCGAGTGCCTGGCTCAAGACCTGCGCTCCATCCTGGCCGAGCTGGGCTTGACGCACCCCTCTCAACTCACGGGCCGCGTCGACCTGTTGCGGGTCAAGCCGACCGAGCATGCTCGGTGGGCCCGCCTCGAGCTCAACGAGCTGTTGCTTGATGTGAGTGCCCATGCCCAGGCACCCAAGCGGCCGCATCCCGAGCTGGCTTCGATCAACCGTGAAGTCCTGCGGGCGGCGACGCCGGTGCTCGGTGGCCAAGCGCTTGAAGTGGTCATTCCGCTCGAGCTGACGCCCTGCGACCAAGCCGTCGGCGCGACCCTCGCGGGGCAAATCGCGCGGGATGGTGGCTTGCGGGAGCACGCGCGCGTTCACCTGCACGCTCGGGGGGCTGCCGGGCAGGCCTTTGGGTTCGCTGCCACGTCGGGCATGTCGTTCGTGCTCGAGGGCTACGCCAACGACTGCGTGGGCGAGGTCATGGGCGGAGACGCTGAGATCACGGTGGTGCCGCCGGCGGAGTTTGATGGCCCAGACACCGCTCACCTCGCTGGCAATGCGGTTGCCTACGGAGCCACGGGCGGGGAGCTGTTTGTGGCTGGAGGCGTGGGTCAGCGCTTTGGCGTCCGCAACTCGGGGGCCGTGCTGGTCGCTGAGCGCGCGGGAAAGTACGCCTTTGAGTACATGACCGGCGGCATCGGCATCGTGCTCGGACCCTGCGCCGGGGTCATCGGCTCGGGCATGACAGGTGGTGAGCTGTTCCTGCTTGGAAAGGGAGCCCGGGCGATTCTGCACAGCGACGCCGTTGCCGTCAGTGTTTCTTCCGCCGACCTTGAGCGCCTCAAGCTCATTGTGGTTGCCTTTGCCGAGCGCACACAGAGTGCGGTTGCCGCCGGGTTGTTGGCGTCCTGGCCCCAGGCTCGGCGTCGCTTCGTCCGTGTCCGGCCGCGTCTGCTGGTCGAGCGCACCGAGGCTGCCGCAAAGTAGCCTGCTAGGGCGTCCAGAGGACTCCGTCGCTGCTCTCGACCACTTCGCATTGGGCCGTGATCGAGAAGGGCGTGTGCACAATCGCCATGTTGCACATCTCGTCGGTTGAGTTCAGGCCGTAGTTGACCTCGCGGTCCTCTTCGTTCTCCCAGGTGCAGGCAAACTCGAAGCCTTCGCCAGCGGGCACGATGATGGGCTCTTCGTACTGCACAATCTTGGGGTCGTGCCAGTCGTCGTTCCGGTAGAAAATCTCGCCCGTTGCGGTGCCATCAAAGGGGGCGATGGTGAACTCGACGCCCTTTTCATGGGTGTGTGAGGCCAGGAAGAGGACCTCGACATCTTCGTTCATGACGCAACGGGTCCATTCGGTGTGGGTGCCATTGGCTGGAATGTTGATGTGCTCGTCGCGCACGCTTCCGCCCCAGATCCCCGATGTCACCTCGCTGTCGGGAATCAGCCAAGCGTTGAGCCTGCTGTACAGCTCAATGTCGGTGTCTGTGGGGTTGACGAAGTGAACCTCGTGCACGATATCGATGTTTGGAGGCATGTTTGCGGCTACGCCTTCAGGCAGCTGCAGGATGCCGTCGGCCGTCCCCTGATTGCCGAAGAACATCACCTGGTTCTCCATGAACTCGCCGGTGTAGATCTCATCGCAGGGGTACACGCCGGGCTCGACGTTCAGCGAGCTGCCAAACGGCGTGGACAGCGTCATGTGGTGGGTGCCTGGGTTCTGCTGAAACTCGACCCAGTTCACATTGCTGATGGTGTCGATGGGAATCGGGTAGACGGCGCAGTCCCAGACCTCGGAATAGGCCGGCGCCGTGGTGTTCATCTCGAGCTGAAAGCCCTCGCCTGGCGCGGGGGGAACCAACGGGATGACCTCGGGCACATCGGGCTCATTGCTGCCGCAGGCCAGCAGCAGAGCAAGCACAGTCAGACTCACTGTTCTCTCCTTCGGCGCAGCATGATCAGGCCGGTCATGGCCAGCAGCCCCAGGCCGCCGCTGCCACTGGTGTCGCAGCTGCACCCGCTGCCGCCGAACAGAGCTGCCGTGTCGACGGGCACATCGTCGTCCCACCGCCGCGATGAGGTATCGGGGAAGGAATCGGTGTCTTGGTCGGTGTCCGTGTCCAGATCCGAGTCGGTGTCGGCGTCGGAGTCCGTGTCGGTGTCCGCGTCCGTGTCGGTGTCGGCGTCGCCGTCCGAGGGCACGTCGTCGGCGGGGTCGAGGGGATTGCGACCGCTGTCGACCTCGTCGCCGTCGTTGGTGCCGCCGCCGTCGGTGTCGGCGTCGTTCGGGTCGGTGAAGTGGCCGATGACCTCGACGCCATCGACCAGGCCGTCGTCGTCCGAGTCCGCGTCGAGCGGGTCGGTGGTGTAGATGTTGATCTCATCGCCGTCGTTCAGCCCGTCGTTGTCACTGTCTGCGTCATTGGGGTCGGTGCCGTATAGGCCGGTCTCTTCGTCGTCGGTCAGGCCGTCGCCGTCTGTATCGGTGTTGTCGACGAGGTCATCGGAGCCATCGAGCGGGTCGCTGCCGGCCGCGACTTCGAGTCCGTCGATGACCCCGCCGTCGTCGGTGTCATCAGCGAGAGGATCGGTCTGGGTGGTGTGCACCTCTTCGCCATCGCTCAATCCGTCGTCGTCGGTGTCCGCATCGAGCGGGTCGGTGCCGAAGACCGCCTCTTCATTGTCCAGCAGCCCGTCGCCGTCTGTGTCTACATCGCCGGCCACATCGTCGCTGCCGTCGAGTGGATTGGTGCCCTGAACCAATACCTCGACGCCGTCTTCGACCCCTCCATCGTCGGTGTCGTCGTCGTTGGGGTTGGTCGCGTGGATGTCGACCTCTTGTCCGTCGCTCAGTCCGTCGTCGTCAGAGTCTGCGTCGAGGGGGTCGGTGCCATGCAGGTTGACCTCTTCGCCGTCGGTCAGGCCGTCCCCGTCGCTGTCAGCGACAAGGGGATCTGTGCCAGCTGCGAGCTCATCGTCATCTTCGAGGCCGTCGCTGTCTGTGTCGGCCAGCAGCGGGTCGGTGCCCGTCGTGTTGACCTCGTCTGCATCGGTGAGGCTGTCGCCGTCGGTGTCGTCCAACAGCGGATCGGTGCCGTGGATGTCTACCTCTTCGCTGTCGGTCAGCGTGTCGCCATCGGTGTCGGCCAGGTTGGGGTCGGTGCCGGTGGTGTTGACCTCTGTGGCGTCGCTCAGCGTGTCGCCGTCGCTGTCGGCCAGGTTTGGATTGGTGTTGTGGGTGTTGACCTCGTCGCCATCGGGAAGCGTGTCGCCGTCGGTATCGGTGTTGTTGGGGTTGCTTCCGTGGGTGATGACCTCGTCACCGTCGGACAGGGTGTCGCCGTCGCTGTCTTCGTCGCGCGGATTGGTCCCGTGGGTGTTGACCTCGTCGCCATCGTTCAGACCATCGCCGTCGTCGTCGGGATTGAGCGGGTCGGTGCCGTGGGTGAGCACTTCGTCGCCGTCGTTGAGCCCGTCGCTATCGCTGTCCGCGTTGCGGGGGTCCGTCGGGTAGGTCACGACCTCTTCAAAGTCGTCCAGACCGTCGGCATCGGTGTCGGCGACGTTCGGGTCGGTCTCGCCAGCGTCCAAGACACCGTCAAAGTTGAGGTCCTCTTCGTTGTTCAGCAGTCCATCGCCGTCCGCGTCTCCGGTGGGGCCGTCACTGTCGTCGGCATCGATCCAGTTCGGAATGCCGTCGGTGTCCACATCTCCAGTGCCCTCGTCGATATCGAGGGCACCGTCATCGTCCGAGTCGGTGTCGAGGTAGTCCGCAATCGCGTCGGTGTCGGTGTTCCGAGGCGTCGCGCAGCGGTCTGCGTTGTTGGACTCGGTGGCGTCGTCGATGCCGTCGCCATCGCTATCAGGGTCGGACCAGTTCTCAAGCCCGTCCCCGTCGACGTCCCGGCTGACTCCAGCCGCCGCCGTGTCGGCAAGCTCGGTCTCGGTCACAATGCCGTCCGCGTCTGGGTCAGTACTGACCAATTCGAGAAGCTGGTGCGTGCCCAGGTCGCCGGGGTTCACTTCGATGAGTGCATCGGGCAACGCCTGGTCCTGCCACTGCACTTCGACCCGGTAGGTGGTCGACGCACCCCCCTGCATCTTGAGTCCCCAGTGCAGAAAGGGGGTGCTCTGGCTGCCGTTGCCGCGCCCGCCGTTGACCGACATGCGCGGCCCAATGGGGGTTCCAGTGGACGTCTTCATGCGCGCGGTCGCGCCAATGTCGTCTCGCAGGACAGGAGAGGTGGAGCAGGTGTCCGACACGTCGTGCCACAGGCGCAGCTTGAGGTAGTCGTCGGTGTTCTCGTCGTTGAGCCAGAACCGATTTGCCTCGCCGCTGCGATTGCCGAGGATGTCGATATCGCCGTCATTGTCGACGTCGAACATGGCGACGCCTTCGTGGTTGGCGTTGTTGGTGATGCCGCCGAGTGTATTGGTGAAGCCGATGCTGCTCTGGGCCAATGCATTGATCAGCAACTTGCCGGCTTGGTCATCGCCGATGAACACGTCGAGGTCGCCGTCGTTGTCCACATCACCGCAATCGACACCGTCGGACGCGGTGCGCAATCCATTGACCCAGGAGCCGCGCAGGATGAACGTCGCGCCCAGGTTTTCGTAGAACTCGTTGCCGCCGCTTCCTCCCTTGGTGTGGAAGAAGTCGAAGTCCCCATCGTTGTCGACATCGCAGAAGACGGTGCCGCCCTTGTTTCCGTTCTCGGCTGCGGGGCTGACACTGTTTTCGCCCGTGAAGGTGCCGTCGCCGTCGTTGACATAGAGCAGGTCGTTGGTCTTTTTGCGCAGCGCCACATCGACCCAGCCATCGACATTCCAGTCCGCCATGGCGGCGAAGTCGCCGTTCTCGTCCGAGACGCCGAGCCCGACCGCTGTTCCGTCGGCGACGTTGAAGGTGGGCACGCCGTCGCCGGTATTCATTGCGACCCGGGCCCCTTCATCCTGGTTCTCGAACAGGATGTCGAGGTGGCCGTCGCGGTCGATGTCGAGAATGAGCACACCCTCGATATTCAGAGTGGTCATGCCCATCGTGGTGTGGGTCAGGTTCGCAGCACCAGAGTTTCCGAAGTTGTAGGTGGGAGGCCCGTTGTTCAGGAAGACCTGAACGGAGTTGCTCGTGTTTCGCACGATGTCGGGGTAGCCGTCGTTGTTCAGGTCGCCGGTGACCACGGATCTGGGCAGATTCGTCCCAAGACCGCTTGCTTTGCTGCTCGTGACGTCGTTGTAGACGGGAATCGCCGACACCAACCCCGTGGGGCAGGTGTGCTCGAATAGGCGCGTCCCATTGCTGGATGTCTGCAGCAAGATGTCTGGGCAGTTGTCTCCGTTCATGTCGAAGATGGCGACGCCATCGCCCTTACCGCCGGTTGTACCTAGGCCATATGCCGTCGCGGCATTGGTGAATCCGGCCAGTGCCATCGAGGGCAGGGACAGGGCGACGCTGACAAACACGAAACGCATGATCGAAGCATTGCATGGGAAGGGGCTCAGGTGCGCTCTAGCTCTGCCTTTGTCTACGGTGTACATGGCCTGCTCGTAATGGCTTGTGCGGCGTGGCTGTCGCATCTGCGTCGCGGCGGGGCGCCAGTTGCTGTACATTGCCCACTACCGCCCGGAGAGGACCCATGAAGCTGCGCGCGCTCGGCCTGTTTGCAGTCGCCCTTCCCCTGATGCTGGCACCCGGCACCTGGGGCACCATGAAGACCGAGGCTTACCTCACCAAGCCGACCTCGGACGGTGTGACCGTGCACTGGGAGACCAAGTCTGCGCGCACCTCCAAGGTCGAGTGGGGCACAAGCCCCGGCACCTGGCTGGGCGAGGTCGAGCTGACGGGTCTGGCCAATGGGCACAAGGTCGAGCTGACTGGTCTGCAGCCGGGCACCAAGTACTACTACCAAGCCACCAGCAAGAACTCTGGAGGCGTTCCCGCATACACCTCGCCCGTGGGCTCGTTCTGGACTGCGGCCAAGCGCGACCAAGCGTGGCGATTTGCGGCGGTGGGCGCGACCCGCTCCCAAGACGGAGAGGTGCCCCAGGCGACAGTGACGGACTTTGAGGGCACGCTCTCTGGCTTCGACCCGCAGCTGCTTCTGCATGCGGGAGACCACGTCCAGGACGGCAACGACTTGCAGCACTGGGAAGAGTTCTTCGACGAGATGGCTGTGGTACTCGAAGACGCACCCATCATGAGTGCCCTGGGCGAGAGGGACTCGGCTTCGGGCAACACCGCTGGTGCTGCCAACGAGATGACCGAGTGGCTCTTCGATCTGCCCAACAATGGGCGATACTACCGGTACGAGTACGGCAACACGCTGTTCATCACCCTCGACACCAACGGCCCCTACGACGGCACCGACAACTCTGCGCTGCTGTGGCTGGACCTGACCCTGCAAGAGGCCAGCGATGGGGTGAGGGACCCGAGCTTTATCGTCGTCACCATGCACCAGAACACCTGGGGAGCGACCGGAGTGGCCGGTTCCTGCGGGCCAAATGCCAGCACCACCTGGGTGCGCGCCAACTTGGTGCCGGTGTTCGAGCAGTACGATGTGTCGCTCGTG
>CAYYHT010000370.1:0-7780 GCA_964471355.1 uncultured Enterobacteriaceae bacterium | reverse complement strand
CGGAGCTCCGCTGGTTTCTTGCAAGCGCGTTGCTGGGTTCGTGGCCGACGCCAACGACTGCATGGACACCGACGCGCTCGTCCATCCGTTGACCCCCTGGTTTGTCGACGCAGACGGCGATGGCCACGGTGCGGGAGTGGCGGCGATTCAGTGTGTGCGTCCCGCCGACGGGGTGCTGAGCTCCGATGACTGTGACGACGATCTCGCCGTGACCTACCCCGGAGCGGTGGAGCAGTGTGACGTGATCGACAACAACTGCGACGGCGTTGTTGACGAGGGCGTGGTCAATGTTGCGTGGTACGTCGACGGGGATGGCGATGGCTACGGAGACGCAACCGCGCCGTTCGTCGAAGACTGCGCGCAGCCCGCCGATGGCTACGTCGCGCTGGATGGCGACTGCGACGATGGGGCCGAAGAGGTGCACCCGGGCGCGGACGAGATGTGTGATGACGTCGACCACGACTGCGATGGCCAGGCCGTTGTCGGCGCTGTGAACCCGGTTCGTTGGTTCCGCGATGCGGATGCCGATGGGTTTGGCGTCGTCGTCAACTTTGCCGATGACTGCGTGCAACCCAGCGGATTTGTCCTGGACCTCGAGGACTGCGATGACGACAACTTGCTGGTCTACCCGGGCGGCAACGAGGTCTGCGATGGCAGCGACAACGACTGCAACGGCGATGTCGATGATGTCGTCGACGCGCCGATGTGGCTCGCGGATCGCGACGAAGACGGACACGGCGATCCCTCCGATGCAATTCGCAGCTGCCAGAGCCCCGATGGCTACGTCAGTGTCGATGCGGGGGCTGATTGTGACGACGGCAATGCCGATGTCCATCCTGGCGCCCAGGACAAGCCGCTAGACGGCTTTGATGCCGATTGCTTGGGCGATGCGGATGTGCTCATCACCGAGACTTGGTCCGGTGCCGGCGGCGCATGCGCGAACGCTGGGCAGGCGCCGGTCAGCTGGTTGTTGCTGCTGTTCGGGATGGTCGCGATTCGCAAGCGCAGAACCGAGGTCTGAGCCGCCAGCTGTCGTGCTATGAGTAGCAGTGCTCGCGGCCCAATTCCGCGCAGGAGGCTCCTTGTCCGACTTCTCGACCGATGAGTTGAAGCTCGCGTTCGGCTACCACATGGCTCGCCTGATTCTCGAGACCGATGCGGTGATCACCCACGACGAAAAGGACTTCCTCGAGCGCCTGTGGCCCCGGTCCGCGGTCGAGGCGGCGGGCTTCTTGGCGAGCGATGGTGGTGTAACTCCCAAGCTGACCGAGGCCATGAGAATGGCGGTCGATGAGCTGCCGTATCGGCTGTCGACCGATGGCAAGTTCGAGCTGCTGCGGTCGCTGATGTCGGCCGTGATGGCCGATGGCGTGTTCGAGAGCGAGGAGGGCGGGGTGTTTCTGCAGGCCGCCAAGCTGCTAGGCCTGCCCGATGAACGCGTCGATGAGCTGCTCGACAGTCTCGATGACGTGGGTTCGCTCGACCTGCCGGAGCCCGAGGCTGAGTGAGCGCAGGCTCGCCAGCTGCACGATTCAAGCTCGGCGCCTTTGAGCTGATCGAAGTCATCGGCCGAGGGGGCTCGGGCGAGGTCTGGCGCGGGCGCCACGTCGGTTCTGATCTGCCCGTGGCGGTCAAGGTGCTGCACGGAGACCGCGCGCGAAAACTAGAGGTTCGAGCGAGGTTTCGCGAAGAGGTGAGGGCGGTCGCGCGCCTGGACCACCCGGGCATTGTGGTGGTCTATGACCATGGCGAGATTCCACGCTCGGTCCAGGCCGAGAGCGAGGGCCGCATGGTGGCCCGCAGTCCGTACTTTGTCATGGAGTACAGCGCTCACGGCTCCCTTGAAGACAAGCTGCCTAGCAACTGGCGCGAGACCCGAGGCGTGCTGCTTGCGTGCCTGCACGCGCTGGCTCACGCCCACGCCCGTGGCGTGATCCATCGTGACGTCAAGCCGGGCAATGTGCTGCTGGGCTCTCCAGGCTTTGGCAAGCTGCTGCTGACGGACTTCGGCATCGCCCACGCCATCACGCGGGCGTCCGACACCAAGGGCCGGGACCACCTGACAGGAACCCCGCAGTACATGGCGCCCGAGCAGTGTCTGGGCCGATGGCGTGACTTTGGACCGGGGACCGATCTGTACGCGCTCGGCACGATGGCTTGGGAGCTGACAACCAAGCGGGTGCCCTTCCACAACCTCGAGGGCTCGGCGCTGCTGCAGGCTCAGGTCGGCCGCGAACTGCCCGCCTTCAAGCCGCGCATGGCGGTGCCAGATGGCCTCGAGGGCTGGCTCGAACGCATGCTCGAAAAGGAGCGTCTGCTGCGCCCCGAGTGCGCTGCCGATGCCGCGTGGGCACTGATCAACCTCGGTGACGCCGAGGAAGATGCCGAGGGGAAGTTCGGCGATGGCCTGTCCTCGATGCGCTCCCAGGCTGAGTTCCAGACTTGGTCTTCCGATATGCAGGGGGACACGTTCACCTACAGCATGTCGCCCGAAGGCCCTAGTGGCACATTCGCTGGACTTGGCACGTTCAGCGATGATCACGATCCGTCCCTGTACTCCACCGCCGAGCGCGCTTCGATTCTGCCCCCCATGCCAGAGAGCTGGAGGCGCATGGTCAGCAACCGCGTGCCGGCGCGCCTGCTTGGTGCGGGTCTGGGGCTCTACGGCCTGCGTACGGTCCCCTTTGTCGGTCGCGAAGATGAGCGTGACGCGCTGTGGCAATCCCTCGCTCTGGTGCGACGCAGCCTTGCACCCCGGGTGGTGTTGCTGCGCGGCGGAGCAGGCCACGGAAAGTCGCGCTTGGCCGAGTGGCTTGGCGATCGAGCCGCCGAGATGGGGTCGGCGACCAAGCTGCGCACCGTCCACGGAGACATGCCTGGGCCGGCTCATGGCTTGGCGCCGACCATCGCCAGCTTCTTTCGCGCCGGTGATCTGGCCTTCAAACAGGTGAGCTCTCGCGCCAAGCAGTGGCTGCGCTCCAATGGCGTTGACGAGGCGTGGCAATGGGACGATGTCGCCCGCTTGGTCGCGCCAAAATATGATTTGGAAGGAGCCTTTTTCCGGAGTCCGCGGGAGCGAACCGCGGCCATTCGGCGCCTGTTCGAGATCATGACCCGGCAGCGTCCCCTGCTGCTCTGGCTCGATGACGCGCAGTGGGGCGCTCAGTCCCTGGCTTTTGTGATTGAGCTGCTCAAGAGCGGCCACAGCCTGCCCGTGCTGGTGGTGTGCTCGGTCCGCGATGACCTGCTCGCAGACCGACCGGTCGAGACGCAGATGCTGCGCTGGCTCGAGCCACGTGCCGACGTTCAGTCCATGCAGATCGGGGCGATGTCCAAAGACGACCACCAGCAGCTGGTGGGGGCCTTGCTGGGCCTCGAAGGCAAGCTGGTCAATCGGGTCGTCGAGCGCACCGCCGGAAATCCACTCTTTGCGGTTCAGCTGATTGGCGACTGGGTCCAGCGGGGCCTGCTGGTTCCCGGCGACAAGGGCTTTGTATTGGCCGAGGGCAGCGACGCGGCGCTTCCCGATGACATCCATGCGCTGTGGAGCTCGCGGGTGCGCACGGCGGTATTTGAGGCCGGTGGCGGCGAGCCTGAACTGATCTCCCTCGAGATTGCAGCGACCTTGGGGCTCGAGGTCGACATGGCGGAGTGGCGCACAACCTGTGCTGCAGCCGGCATCAAGCCGAACGAGGACCTGCTCATTCAGCTTGAAAAGCGCGACTTGACCATCATGCGCCCCGGTGGCTGGTCTTTTGCGCACGGCATGCTCCGCGAGAGTGTCGAGCGCAGTGCCCGGGAAGCAGAGCGCTGGAAGTCGCACAACGAAGCCGCCGCCAAGATGGTGGCGACCCGGTACGGACACATGGCTCCCCAGGCGCGAATCGCGCAACACTTGCTAGAGGCCGACGCAAAGACGGCCGCCATCGGACCGTTGCTCGAGGGGGCCAGGCAGTACTTCCGGGTGTCCCGATACAAAGAGGCCAAGGCGTTCCTTGTCGAGCGCGAGCGTGTCGTCGATTCGCTCAAGATCGACGAGCACGACCGCCGTCGCTCGACCGGTTGGGCGCTGCTGTCCCGCCTTCACCTGGCCTTGTCGGAGTACGAAGAGGCGAGCGCGTTGGCCAAGCGACTGCGAGACAGCTCCTACCGACGGGATCGGCCCCGCCTGCGAGGAGAAGCTCTGTTTGTGCTTGGAGAGGCATCGCGCCGCCGCGGCAAGAACGACGAGGCGACCCGCGACCTATGGGAGGCCAAGCGCCTGTTCGCCGACGCGGGGGACGCCGACAACGAGGGGCTCTGCCTGCGGTCATTGGTCGAGCTGCACCGGTCTTCTGGAGACCTCGCGACCGCATCGATGCTGGGCAAGAAGGCGCTGCAGCTCGCAGACGAACAGAAGAATGTGCGCGCGACCGCCAGCACCCTGCAGCTGCTGGGCAGTGTGTGCGTGCAGCAGGGCGACATCGACACCGCCGAGAAATGCTTTCAGAGGGCCATGCACCTTCAGGAGCGCAGCGGGCTGCGTCGCGGACTGATGAACAGCGTGAACGGACTCGCCGAGATCGCCCGCAAGCGCGGCGATCTGGCTCTGGCCGAGAAGGGCTACCTCAAGGCCATCGCGGAAGCCGAGCGAATCGGAGCGAGCGAAGCGGCGGTGTTGCCCTTGAACCGGGCGATGGTTCTCATCGAGCGCGGAGAGCACCACGCCGCTCGGCACGTCCTGACCAAGACCATCAAGCGCTTGGAGCGAATCGGTCGCCAGCCGCTGGTGGCCATTGGCAGGGGCATTGCGCTCGTTCCGGCTGCAGCCCTCGGAGACTTCGTCGAATTCGCAGAGCACTTTGACGTCATGCAGCCCATCCTCGCTTCGTCGGGCTTTGCCGAGGCCGACCTCGCGACTTGCCTCGTCTGGGCAGGTGATCTGGCATCGCTCAAGGGTGAGGTCGACAACGCCAAGCGCGCGTACGTCGTGGCAATCGACCAGTGGGAGCGGTTGCGACACGACTCACAGGCCGAATCGGTCCGCGAGCGCCTCACCCGCCTCAGTGTTTGAGACATTAAAGCCGCAGCTTCCTTCTAAAGGGGCATAGAACGGTGTCCTGACTCTGGCATGACAGTTGCTGTACAGGCTCTTCACAGTGGCTGACCGTCAGCCACCCTTCCGAGAGTCCCTGCCGACCATGCGTACCTTTGCCTTCCTGACCGCCAGCTTCAGCGCCGTGCTCCTCTTCACGGGCTGTACCGAGAGCGGATTGACCTCTGTCCTTCCCATGGACACCGCCCTCGAGGACGTCGACACCGAACCGACCGACGAAGAGCCGACCGAAGAGCCGGCCGATGACGAGCCGGACCCGGTGGGCGAGCCCATCGCCGACGCCGGTCCCGACCGCACCATGGCCACGGGCAACGTCCTGTCTCTTGACGGTACCTCCAGCTACGACCCCGCTGGCTTGTCGCCGCTGAGCTTTGAGTGGACGCTCACCAGCCGTCCTTCAGGCTCCCTCGCCAAGCTCTCGGACGTCGCCATTACCAACCCAAGCTTCGCAGCGGATGTCGATGGCACCTACACCTTCGAGTTGACCGTCCAGAACAGCATGGGCGTGTGGGACACGACTCCGGACGTCGTCACCATCAACTCCGAGCTCGACCCCATTCTCGAGCCGGTGGCCAACGCCGGTCCCGACCAGCTGGTCGACGAGGGCAACCTGGTCTACCTCAACGGCGCCGGCTCCTTTGACCCCAGTGGCCTGACCCCGCTGCAGTACCAGTGGAACATCTCGGTGCGCCCTGCCGGTTCGGCAGCGTCCTTGTCGACCACCACCGGCAGCAGCCCGAGCTTCCCCGCGGACGTGCCTGGCACCTACCAAGTGCAGCTCGCTGTCGCGAACTCTGCCGGCGTCTGGGACTCGACTCCGGACACCGTCACCATCAACGCCAACGAGATCATCATCCTTCCGCCGGTCGCGGACGCCGGACCTGACTCGGCGGCCTCACAGGGCGATCTGGTCACCATCAATGGCTCGGCCAGCTACGACCCCGGCGGCCTCGCACCGCTGCAGTACCAGTGGACCATGGTCAGCAAGCCCGCCGGCTCCTTTGCCTTCGCGCTCACTCCCGGCTCGGTGCTTAGCTCATTTGTAGCTGACCAGCCTGGCAACTACGTCTTTGACCTCGCCGTGGCGAACACCGCCGGACTGTGGGACCCGACGCCGGACAGCGTGACGGTCACCGTGGCACCTCCCGCGGTCACCGATCCGATCGCCGACGCGGGCGTCGACCAGACGGTGGCGCCGCTCGACACCGTCTACTTGACCGGAACGAGCTCCTATGACCCAGGCGGCCTGCCCATCACCAACTACCAGTGGACCCTGGTCAGCAAGCCATCGGGCTCGACGACGGCGCTGTCGACGACGACGAGCAGCACCCCGAACTTCTTTGCCGACCTCGCTGGCGACTACGTCTTCGACCTGACTGTGGCCAACAGCGCCGGCCACTGGGACCCGACGCCCGACCGCGTGACCGTCACGGCAACTCCCGCCGACGGCTTCTACGTCGAAGTGTCCTGGGACGCCGACTCCGACCTCGACCTGCACATCCTCGATGGCAGCACCGGCCTGTTTGGCTATGGTGATGCCAACTGGTGCAACATGACCCCGAGCTGGGGTGCCAGCGGAAGCGCCGATGACCCGTCGCTCGACTGGGACGCCATCCTCGGCTGGGGTCCCGAGACCACGACCATCACGTCGCCATCGGCCGGGAACTACCAGGTCAAGGTGCACTACTACGGCACCGACGGCGCCAGTGACTGCGCCTGGGGCGTCTGCCCGGCCAGCACGGCAACCGTGAAGGTATTCCTGGGTGGAACGTTGGCTGCGACCTACTCCCGGACCATGTACCAGGACGACGATCTGTGGGAGGTCGCCACCATCTCATGGCCGTCTGGTTTGATCTCCGCGACCAACAACATGACCTCGACAACGCTCACCAGCTGCTTTTGAGGGTAGACTGCGCTCGGAGGACACATGTCGGACGAGCATCAACTCACCGAGCTGTACGAAGAGCCCACCTGGATCGATCCCGTACAGACTAAAGATGAGCTGCCACAGGGCGCCTCGAACCTGACCATGTGCTTTGTCGAGACCGAGCGCACCGTCTACTGGGTCGTCGACGGGAAGTGGCAGAGCCGCAGCAACAACCCGCAGTAGCGCTCCACACGGCCAAAGAGCGGCGGGTTGGCTCTCGCCGGCATAGAACGCCACACCTAGTGGAGTTCACATGCTGTTTCGAATCGCCTCAATTGGTTTTGTCGCTGTCCTAGCCACTGCGTGCAAGGGCGGAGACGGCGACGGCGGAAGCACTGAAGAGCCCCCTCCGCGCAATGTCGAGCTGTTGGGCGAGCGCATTCGCACCCCAGAGGTCGCGGCTGCGGTCTGTGCTTGGGTCTTCGACAACGACCAAGACGGCGAAGTGGACGGCTCCATGGGCCGAATCACCCTGGTTGGCACCACCTACGAAGACCCGTGCGAGATCGTCGAGACAGGCAATCCTCCCGAGGGCACCGACCTCGAGTACATCAAGATCCAGGCCCAGTGGGCAACCCTGGATTGGACCGACGTGGTCGCAGACGGCTCGGACCCCGCCAATATGTGGGAGTTTGGCGAGACCTATGAGGCGGACGAGGGCTCCGAGAACCGCATCGCCGTCGAGGCGTACCACATCGTCGAGGGCGAGACGACGCTGCAGGCCGGCGGGCCCCCCTTCGGAGAGGTCACCGTGCTCG
>CAYYHT010000369.1:0-7783 GCA_964471355.1 uncultured Enterobacteriaceae bacterium | reverse complement strand
GTAGGCCCGCCGCAACGCCCGGTGCTGTCCCTTGATGTTCGGAGCGGTGATGCCCTTGCCACGACCGTCACTGCTGGCACCAATCGAGCGAATAACCGCGTAGATCCGGTTGCCATCCGCCACCGCGTCTTCGTAGCGCTTGAGCACCAAGATGCCGCAGCCCTCGCCCATCACAAAGCCATTGGCGCTCTGATCGAAGGGGGCGGAGTGATCGGGCGACAGGGCTCCAATCTTGCAGAATTTCACGTAGGTGGGCACGTTCATGGAGCGGTCGGCACCCCCGGTGATCACCAAGTCGCTGTCGCCATCCTGCAGCGACTTCACAGCGGTTTGCAGCGCCGCCATCGAGCTCGCACATGCCGCGTCCACGGTGAAGTTGGCGCCACCAAGATCGAACGCGTTGGCGATTCGACCGGCAATCACATTGGCCAGCTCGCCAGGCATCGAGTCTTCATCGATCTGAGGCATTCCCGCCTTGTAGGGCACCTCCATCTGCTCGAGAAGCGCGTCTGCAGCAGCCTCGTCCATTGTCGCAAGCAGCGTGGGACGCAGCCTCTGGGCGATCTCGGGCCAGAACACGCGGTTGGCGTAGGCGTCCTTGACCTCTCCACCAAGCGAGTTGCCCAAGATGACCGCACAGCGCTCGCGGTCAAACTCAGCGCCGTCACTGCGCGCGTCGACCTTGAGTCCAGCGTCCGCGAGGGCGTCGGCCACCGATGCCAGGGTGATCTGCTGCACCGGATCGATCTGACCGGCGACCTTGGGGGGAATTCGGTACCGCTTGCTGTCAAAGACGAAGTCCCTCAAGAACCCGCCGATCTTGGCGTAGGTCTTGTCCGGAACCGCGGGATCCGAGTCATAGAACAGGTCGGCATTCCAGCGCTCGGGGGGCACTTCGCGGATGCTGTTTCGCCCGTCCTTGAGGTTCTGCCAGAACTCAGACAGGTGGTTGGCATCGGGAAGTCGACAGCCCATGCCAATGATGGCCACGGCGGCTGCAGGAATCGATTGCGGCGAGACCTGTGTGGCTTGCGTGCCCCAACCGGCCCTGCAGGCCGCAATCAGCTCGCCGGCGCTCGCGTATGCGCGTGCGTGCGCGAGGCCGGTGCCCACAAGCCACAGGTGCTGCATGGGATCCTTGGAGTCCCACAGGTGCGCGGCCAAGTCCCACGGATCGGCCCCACCAACCACCTTGCGCCACACCGGAGCCGTCGCCGCGGCGGCCGCACGAATCCCAGACACCCGCGTGGTTGCTTCGGTTATAGACAGCTCAAGCCGACGTGCGAGGGCTGGTGGCAGATCCACAAAGCCAAGCGCGTGTTCGGCCAGCATCACACCGGCGCCGCCAGCATCGCGTACTGCGCCGAGCTCGGACGGCGCCAAGCCCGCATCGACGATCGCGCGGGCCGGCTCTGGGTGCCGCGCCAAAAGCACCAATCCAGGCTCATCAGCACCGCGTCCGCCGGCTTCTCTGCCCTTGAGCACGACCCCTGCGAAGCCGCCGGGGATCGCCTCGGAGACCGGGGTCTCGAGCCACGTGGGCCGACCGGGAATGGGCTGGCCCGGCGCGACCAAAAGGACCGGGCCCACACCAGGCGGGACCGGTTCACCGGGTCGAACGCGCACCCATGCCCCATCCGGCACGTCGTGCGGAGAGCTGGTTGTGGCGTCGAGGACCGGGGTGCCGCCGGCGTCGAGAACGCCCTGGGCAAGGTCAAAAGCGGCGGGAGGCAAGAGGACGAGAAAGGTGCTGCCCAACGGGAGCTCCTAAGTGCGCGAGAGAGCCGGAAGACTATCACTCCGCAGACGCGATTTCACCGTCACAAACAGGGTGAGCGCCTATTCAGCCGGCGCTATCCAACGGACCAGAGCGTGCCGCGGGTTCGTCCCTTGCGAGTCACCAAGCCAGCATTCTCGAGCTCAAGCAGCTCGCGGCGCACTGCTGCCGGCGCTACGCCCAATTTTTCCGCCAACGTATTGGTCTTGGCCGACACCAAAGCATCCAGCAGATCGACGAGCTTCTCTGCAAAGCGTTTTTCGGGTGACGGCGCCTTGATGCGGCGTATAGGTGCCGGCGTTGGCGTCATTGGGGGCACCGTCGGATCATCGTGCACCAGCTCGAGTGCGTGCCGTGCCCCGGCTTCGTATAGCGGCACCAGGGCCCTGTGCAGGTCGGTCTCGCCACCTGGAGGCGGTCCCAAGGCCCGCAGACCGGCAGTGGCCGTCTCGGCATCAGCAAAGCTGTACGGAATCTGACCGAGGGGTTGCGGACTGCTGTACCAATTGCCCGTGGGCGGGGGCTCTTCTTCAGCCTCATCATCGTCTCGGCGCAGTGGCTGCTTGTCGCCCCAGGCCACGCGCAGCTCATTGAGCAGCTGAGGGCGTGATCGGCCGCGAAGGGTCAACAGCAAGAACGGGTCGCCATCGAGGGCATCGGCGAGCACCGCATAGACGGCCGCGGCGTGGGCACATGGCAAGCGCCACGCATTGTCGCAGTCACAGTCCGCATCGACGTCGCGGATGAGTGAGGCGCCGCGGCCCCAAGTCCGTCGCCAGCTAGGCAGCAAGCGCAGGCCTTCTTCGTCCAGCTGTGACAACAAGGATCGCGGGACGCTGCCCTCCATCAGGGCGGCGATCGAAGACAACTTCGACAGCAACGCCTTGCGGACCTGTTGCCACTCATCGACTTCGAGGGTGCGAAAACGCAGCGTGACTCGAAAGGTCTCGCGGTCGACGACTTCAGCGCCGGCCAGACCCGGACTGAACCACAGGTCGCGCACGCGCCCGCCACGGGCGAGGGTTCGACCGCGGGACACAAAGGGCCCATGGGTCATCTCGAGGGGCTTCATCGAAGCCCGCCAGTGCCGGGACAACCAACCACCGGGACGCTGGCTGGCGATGATTCCGTCGCTGGGTCTTCTGGACATCAGGCCTCCACCACGGCGTCTTCGCCAAGCCGCACCAGCGCCCGCAGAGCATCGTCACCAAGCTCGGTGACCCAGCGCTCTCCGCTGCCACCGACCACCGACTCTGCCAGAGCTCGTTTCTCTTCGAGCAGCGCATCGATGCGTTCTTCGAGGGTGCCCTGAGCCACCATCTTGTGGACCATGACGTTGTGTTTCTGTCCGATTCGGAACGCGCGGTCTGTGGCCTGGTCCTCAACCGCGGGGTTCCACCATCGATCGTAGTGGAGCACATGGGTGGCTTTGGTCAGGTTGAGTCCAGTGCCTCCCGCGCGCAGCGAGATGAGAAGGATGGGCGGTGCCTCTTCATCTTCCTGGAAGACGCGAACCATTTCGTCACGGCCCTGTTGCGGAGTGCCGCCATGCAGGAAGGGAATCGACGTCTTGTAGCGCTTGTCGAAGTACCGCTGCAGGCGAGTGCCCATCTTGCGGTACTGCGTAAACACCAGCGCGCGCTCACCCTTTTGCACGATGGCGTCCAGCAGATGCTGGGTGCGGTACAGCTTGCCGGACCGACCTTCGAGAGGACCATCGTCGTCGAGGTAGTGAGACGGGTGGTTGCAGACCTGCTTGAGCGCCGTGAGCATCGCCAAGACCTGTCCGCGGCGCTCCATGTCATTGGAGCTCGAGATGCGGTCCATAAACGCGTCTGTGGTGTCCTTGTACAGCTGGGCCTGTTCTGCAGTCAGCGTGGTCCAGTGCGTGCGTTCAATCTTCTCGGGAAGGTCGTCGATCACGTTCGGGTCGGTCTTGAGCCGCCGCATGAGGAAGGGAGAGGTCCCCAGCTTGAGGCGTTCGGCCATCTTCATGTCGCCGAAGCGCTCGATGGGGTTGGCGACCTGGCGCCGGAAGCGTGCCCGAGGCCCAAGCAGTCCGGGGATGATGAACTCGAACAGCGACCAGAGCTCATCGAGGCGGTTCTCGATGGGCGTGCCGGACATCGCGATGCGGTGCTTTGCCTTGAACTTCCGGGCTGCTCGCGCGCGTCGAGAATCCGGGTTCTTGATGGCCTGGGCCTCGTCGAGGGCGACCACGTCCCACTCGCGACTGGTGAGGATGTCGACATCGCGCACGAGCAATCCGTACGTAGTCAGCACCACATCGGCGCCCTTGAACTGCTTGGCCTCGCGATCGAGGCCGTGGTAGCGCAGCACTCCCAGACCCGGCGCAAAGCGAATCAGCTCCCGCTCCCAGTTTCCGAGAACCGAGGTTGGACACACGACCAGACTCGGTCGGCGGTTCATGCTCGAAGCGCGCTCCCACCTGCGCAAGATGTGCGCGATGAGCTGAACGGTCTTGCCCAAGCCCATGTCGTCAGCGAGGCACGCCCCAAGCCCGAGCGTGCCCAGGGTGGACATCCAGGCCAAGCCATCTTTCTGGTACGGACGCAAGCGACCGCGGAAACCTACCGGTACAAGGGCCTTTGCTGGATTGTGCAGCGCATCGAGGACTTGCGTCAGTCGGTCGTCGACGACCACCGGAACCCCTTGATGCCAGCCCACCAGGGCCGCACGCAGCGCCTCTGCCGACTGCAGCTGTCCCTTCTGAGGAAGCCCGTCGGGCAGCCGGGCCAGCTCGGACGGATCGAGCAGCACCCATCGGCCGCGGTATTTTGCGATCGGTTCACCGGTCTTGGTCAGGCCAGTGAACTCATCGCCATCGATGACGCGGTCACCCAGCGTGACTTCCCAGCGAAAGTCGAGGGCCTCGGAGAGCGCGAGCCCTTCGGCGGGTCCGTGCAGGCGAATGCGCGCCCGAATTCGGTGAGAGCCAGCGTCGGCGAACTCGTCAGGAACGACGACCCGGTAGCCCGCGTCTTGCAGCACCTTGCGTCCCTCGGACAGAAAGCGCCAAGCCGTCGAGGCGTCCCAACGCAGGGCGGAGGGACGCGGCCCCTGCAGTGCCTCGGCGATGGGTGGAAACAGCTTGCCGGCCCTGGCTAACGCCCGGAGGGTCACGTGCGCTGGGTGATCGAAGGTCTTGTCGCCCAGGGTCAGCGTCTCGCCGGCATACCAGGCGTCGTCGACGGGGACTTCGTGCTCGGGTTCGTTGAAGGGATTCACCCAGAACGAGACCTTGAAGCTGTCCCCGCCCTCGTCTGGCAGATGCATGCGGATGGCGAGCACCATGGCATCGCTGTCGATCTGCGAGGACCAAGCGCGAAGCCGGGCTGGCATCGCTTGGTAACGAGCGTCGCGAGGTTGGAAGGCCGGGTCGGAGCCGCGCAGGGATTCGGCAAACGCAAGGGACCAGCCGCGAGCCGTGCCCGGGTAGGCACCGCCCCGGTACAGGCTGTCGACGGTGCGGTCGATGAACGCCCGCACGGTTGCGTCTTTGGTTCGAAGGCGAATCGAGCCCCGCTCTTGGGTGGGAACCGCACGGGAAGACGGAGGCAGCGAGGCGACAATGGCGCTGTAGCGCTCGACATCTGCACGCCGAGCCAACATGGCCCGCCATCGCGCATCGGTCCCTTGAACTGATGGCACGACCCGCTGCCGAGCCGCGAGCTCGAGCCCCAACAACGCCGCACGGGACCAGCATTTTACGGAGTCGCTGACTTCTGCATCGGCCTTGATCGACGCGAGAATCGGCAACATCTCACCGACGGTGTATTCCATGCCCGCAATTCGAGTCCGCCGCAGCTTCGGCACATCAACGGTGATCTGGCGTCGGGAGGGGCGTTTGGGCAGGGACCGCAGCGCGGGAAGCTCACGCTTCACGGCGTCATCCAGTGTGCCCTCAACTGCCCAAAAGAACAGTCGGCCCTCATCTATCCACGTGGCCTGCAGCTTGCCCATGACGCTCACATCAATGGAGCGGGCACGGTAGATCACGCGAGATCCGCGCGCAAGCTTGATTTTCGTCAAGTCAGGGCGTGCGATCAGTCGTTCGCACGAATCCGCTCAGTTCGCGGATCGGCGGGTTCTGCCCTAGTCGACTAGATTTTGAAAGACCGACCCGTCGATTCAGATCTCTTCGGAGAGATCGTCCTCGCTGGTCTCGTCGTCCTCGACATTGTCGAGCTCGAAGTCGGCATCGTCGACCCACTCGACGCCACAGAGCTTCTCGAGAAGGGACACGACTTCTTCGCCTGTGTAGGTGAATTCGTCGTTGCTTGTCATCTCGTTTTCGAACGCCTGAACGAAGTCGAGTTCGAGTTGGCCCGCTTCGGTCAAGCGATGGATGATGTCGTCCAGGCCTTCGTCATCGGCCCAAACTTCCAGTTCTTCGACCAGGAAATTCGCCACGGCCTCTCCGTCGGGAGAGCTCGAGAAGTTTTCAAGGTATCCGTCGAGCTCATCAACCAAAGGGTCGCGGAGCGAGGTCGGCAGCTGCACGGGGGTCTCTCAGGAAGGTAGATGGGGCGTGACTAGCAACCAAAGCAGACCATGTCTACCCAAAGTTTCACCGGTCGGGTAGATGAAGCAGCATGTTGACCACCGACCTGCTCAAAGCGCTGCCCAAGACCGACCTCCATTGCCACCTCGATGGGTCACTCAGACTCAGCACCCTGATCGAGTTGGCACAGGAACGTGGCGTCAAATTGCCCTCGGAGACTCCAGAGGGTCTTCTCGACTTGGTGTTCAAGGAGCAGTACCGCGACCTGCCCGACTACCTGCACGGGTTTGCGTACACCTGTGCCGTGCTGACCGACGAAGAAGCGCTAGAGCGCGTCGCCTATGAGCTCGGCCAGGATTGCCTCGCCGAGGGCGTGCACTATCTCGAGGTGCGATTCGCCCCCCAGCTTCACGCGCGGCCCGAGATGAAGATCGCCAGGGTGTTGGCCGCAGTCGATCGCGGGCTCGACCGGGTGAGCCGGGAGTACGAGGCGGTCCGCAACGGAGCTCCTCCATTCCGCTACGGCATCATCGCCTGTGCCATGCGCATGTTCTCCGGTGGATTCTCTCCCTACTTCAAAGACCTGATGGCAGTACTGCCGCAATGGCCCATCAAGCAGGTCTACGGCACCGCGTCACTCTCTCTGGCCCACTCCGTGGTCGATGCGCGCGATCGCTTGGGACTGCCCATCGTTGGCTTCGATCTGGCCGGCGCCGAGGCCGGACACCCCGCGTCGGACCACGTCGCCGCCTATGACTTTGCCCACAAGCACTTCGTGAACAAGACCGTTCACGCCGGCGAGGCCTACGGTCCCGAGTCGATCTTTCAAGCCATCACCAAGCTGCACGCCGATCGCATCGGTCACGGCACCCACCTGTTCTCTGTCGACATGGTCCAGACCAAGAGCGACCCGCAGCGCTACGTGCGCAATCTGTCGGAGTACATCGCAGACCGGCGAATTCTGCTCGAGGTCTGCCCGACATCCAACATGCAGACCATGCCGGACCTGCGGCGCCTCGAAGATCACCCACTGGGGCGCATGGTCAAGCAAGAGCGGCTGTCCGTCACGCTGTGCACGGACAATCGCCTGGTGTCACGAACCACGGTCACCCAGGAAATCGAGAAAGCCAGCGCCGCCTTCTCCTTCACCTCGGACGAGGTGCGCCGCATCGTCTTGCACGGCTTCAAGCGCAGCTTCTTTCCGGGCACCTACCGCGAGAAGCGGAACTACGTGCGCTCAGTCATCGACTACTACGACCAGATCGCTGCACAGCACGGCCTGCCCCCACCCGGACGCTGATCTCAGGATCCGGCAACACCGTCAAAGTGCCACGACCGGCGCTCGCCCCCCTGGGTGTGCATCTCGCCGTGCTTGGGGTCGATGACACTCATGTCGCGCCGCGTCGACACCGAGACGGACACTGGAATGAGCGTGTCTTGCAGCAGCTCGGCCTCGACCAAATCGGTGAACACAAACCGGG
>CAYYHT010000368.1:3263-7793 GCA_964471355.1 uncultured Enterobacteriaceae bacterium | reverse complement strand
GGACACCAGCAGAAAGGCACACAGCCCGGGAATGCCCAAGTTCATCACAAAGAACACCACCTGACCCGTTGGCGACAGCAGCGCCTCCCGGGCAACGTAAGGCTCGAGCACGGCGCCGATGAACAACACGCCAATCAGGGCACCAAACCAACGCCGCGCCTGGCTCAGGTCCGCGTACAGGGCTGCCCCAAGCGGCGCGAGCCAAGACCAGATGACCACACAGGACGAGGCCTGAAACCCGCCCATGGCCAGCTGCAGAAAGAAGGGGACCAGCAGCGACAGTCCGATCTGCACGGTCCGGAACAGCTTGTAGCGGCCCGAGAGTCGCAGCCCGAGCACGTTCGCAAAGGTCAGGGCGGTGTACAGGAAGGGGACGACGGCCTCGGTATAGGCACCGAAAGCAGTGAGGAAGAGCCCCCACGAGATGCCGCCGAAGCTCATGAAGATGGCGCTGCCGACCAGCAGGGTCGGTCGCAACAGGTCCTCATCCGAGCCCTGCAGGTTCATCAGTGTGGCGAGCTGCTTGCGCCAGCCCTCGACGGCGACGGGCAGTGCCACGGTGGGTTCGTTCATCAAGGCTGGGCCGCCACGAACTCACTCAAGCGGCCGACGATGAAGCCACCGCGATGCAGCAGCGAGTCGAGGTTCTGGTACAGGAACTCGAGCTCTTCGGCCGTGCACTTGGTGACGTCGGGCAGGGGCAGAAAGCCCGGCTTGCCCACGCGAATGTCGCCGGTGTCGATGCTCTCGCCGCGGAAGTGCAGGATGTTCCGGCGGGTGATGGTGTGGCCACGCCACGAGGGGAACGGAGCGCGAACGCGCACGACGTAGCCCAGGCAGGAGGTGTGAGGCGCCAGGTCGGGGTCTTTGCCGTTGTGTGTGGCCAGCTGCTCGGCGGTCCAGCGCACGTCCTTTCGGGCCGGGTCCTGTTCGAACTCGGCAATCCACTGAAGCGTCTGGGCGCGGACTGCTGGGGCGGTGACATAGAACTCGATGTCGGCCAGTTTCTGCTGGTACTCCGGCGACAAGCCGGCCTCGGCGGCTCCGTTTTGAAGGAGGCGCAGGTAGCGCAGGGACGGGGGACGAGACTCGTTGGTGGCGGGTGTCTTGGGTGCGTACAGCCCCACTCCCTCGATGACGCCGCCGCCGTAGCGGTCGAAGCGCACGGGGGTCAGCACATAGCCGCCCTCTTCACGGTCCAAGCGGGCCGCGTCGTCGGGGTTGAGCAAGAAGGCCACGCCGTGCACCTGCTCTCCTTGTCGCCGTCGGACACAGGCAAAGGAGGGGTCGACGTGGTCGATGCCCCCTAGGTCGAAGCTGAGCGTCCACCCCTCGACCACCCCGGGCACGTACTGCAGCGGCGTCAGGTTCTTCTTCTTCTTGAGGTTGGACAGGCCCATGTTCGAGCCGTAGCCAAAGCGCCACACCGGGTCGGACATCTAGTGGTCCTCGAGCCAATCGTCCCAGGTCGGCCCGGGCAGGTTGTTGTGGGTCGTCAGGCAGCCGCCGGCGATGGCCCCCAGAAAGGGGAAGCCGATGACCCAGCGCGTCAGGCCCCGCTTGGCAAACCAGCGACGCAGCAGCTCGGGGGCCAGCACCACCTCGGGTCCGCCCAGATCGCGCAGGCGCCCGCGGGGCTCGTCGACGACCGCATCGGCAAAGTGTTGGGCCACAATCGGCACCGACATGGGCTGCACGGGAATGCGCGGAATGAACAGCAGCGGCAGCCCCGGCAGCTTCGCAAAGAAGTAGTCCAGCAGCGGATGCCACTGGGTGGTGCGCAAGATGGTGTGCCTGGGGTGCTTTTCGACCTCGAACTCGGCGGCCAGCTTGGCTTGGTAGTAGGGCGCCCAGGTCTTGTCGACGCCCACAATCGAGATGTAGATGAGATGCACGTCGTTGGGCAAGTGCTCGACCAGGCGGCGGGTGCCGTGCACATCGGTCTGTTCGGTGTGTGCAGAGGGACTCGACGCCAGGTGGGCCACGGCATCGACTCCGGCCACCGCCTCGGCGAGTCCCTCTCCGGTCTGAAGGTCGGCGACGACGCGTCCCTCCCCTGCCCTGCGGCTCATCTGGCGCACGGTGTGCCCGCCCTGTTCGAGCAGGGGAACGAGCTGCTTGCCCAGGCGTCCGGTGGCGCCGGTGACCAGGATGGTCAGAGGCAGAGCAACACCTCGCAGCCGTGGGGTTCGCCGTTCATGGCGCCATGCTACTCGACGACGAGCACCAGAGCCCGTTGCTGACTGCGGCGGGTGATCTGGAACACATAGGCATCGTGCTCGGCAAGTGCGGCAGCGGCCGATGTCGCCTGCTGCACCGTGGTCAGGGGCCAGCCATTGACCGAGTGGATGACGTCGCCATTCTTGACCCCCATCAACTCGGGCAGGGTGCCCCGTCGAATGCCGCTGACTCGGTAGCCATCGATGCGACCGTTCGCGCCGCGGTGGGGCACGGCGCGACCGAGCTTGCTCCATAGGTCGGCGTTGAGGGCGTCTCGGCCGACGGTGTGCACCTGATCGATGTCGTAGCGGCGGCGCTCTCGCAGGCGTGAGATGTCCCGCTCTTGGGCCGAGACCATCTTGCGCAGGCGGTCGTTTTGGACTTTGACCGCCGTGACATCGGGCGGGTCGGCGCAGTCATAGGTCATGGCCGCGCTTAGGGCGGCCTCCATGCGAGCGACGCGGACGTCTACAGGGACGGGATCGGGGTCGGCGGCGGGCACCAGCCACATCAAGAATGCGACGAAGGTCAGCGCAACGGTGGTGGACAGCAGGAACTTGAGATCGGAAGAGAACACGGCAAACGCCTCAGTGGGGCCTGGGCGCGATCCTCTTGTGCGAGACCGGTGCCAGCGGAAAAGCCACTTTGTCCCGTAGGGCCGCGACGGCGCTTCGACAGCGCGTCAACGGGCGGGCCAAACGGAACTGTGGGCGCGACAGTCTGTCATGCAGACGTCAAGCGGGCGCTGAACCTGCTAGGTTGCGCGACTTCTGAGGCTGGGCATGACCAGGGCGATTGGCCACTACGACATCATCGAGCAGATCGACTCGGGCTCCATGGCCACGATCTACCGCGTGCGTGACCGCCGGACCGGCAGAGAGCACGCCATCAAGATGCTGCACCTGGACAACGACGAAGAGGCCAGCGAGCGCGTTCTGCGCGAGGGCCGAGCCATGTTGGGCCTGCAGCATAAGAACATCGTCGGCGTCGATGAAGTCATCAACCACATGGGCAAGCCCGGCTTTGTCATGGACTACGTCGATGGCCCCACCCTCGACGAGTGGATCAACGACACCGACTCCACACTGACCACGCGCATGGCCCTGTTCCACGGCATCGCCGAGGGCCTGCACCACCTGCACATGCGCGGAGTCATCCACCGCGACCTGCAGCCCGCCAACATCCTCATCCAGACCGTCGACGGCGTGCTCGTTCCCCGCATCATCGACCTGGGCCTGTCCAAGCACGTGCGCGACACGGGCATCACCGACATGCACAGCGTGTTCGGCACCCTGGGCTACATCGCTCCCGAGCAGATCAAGTCCACGGCCACCGTCGGCCACCGAGCCGACATCTTCAGCCTGGGCTGCATCCTGTACGTGCTGGCCTGCGAGGCCGAGCCCTTCGACGCCGAGAGCGACCTGAAGCTGATGGACCTGATTGTCGCCACCAAGTACACGCCGCCGCGCGAGGTCGTTCCAGACCTGCCGGACTCGATTGTGCGGGCGATTGTCGCGTGCCTCGAGCACGACCCCCACAAGCGCATCCACCACAGCCGATGGGTGCTGCGGGTCCTGCAAGGCGCGCCGTGGCCGCAGCAGCCGACCAATCAGACTCCGGTGCCCCCGGGACGCGTTCGCGGGCCGTTCGTCCCGAACTGAAGGCAGCAACGGGTCCATGGGGACTGTGCGACTTCGCGAGGTGATTCGAGACATCCGTTGAACGGAGACCGGGCTGCCGGCGACACTGAGCACATATGGGACCCCACGCACTCGCTCTGACTCTGCTGATGCCGTATGGCGTTCAACCCGGCCTCTCGGTCGACGGCACGACGCCGATTGCCTCTGTGGGAGACGCTCACCGGGTCGTCGCCAGCGTCCGAGCGACGGGCTTTGTGCGACCCCAGACGCACACGAGCTTGCAGCTTGGAACCGAGCTTGGCGTGCACCTGCGGGCGGATCGCACGGTGTCCCATCTGTTCTCGATCGGTCCTCATGCCCAGCTCACGAGCCAGCTACTGGGTCGCAGCATCGACATCTCGACCGGCGGCAACCGGCCCGACCGGCAGTGGCGTGGCTACGTGGTGCCGCTGGTGCGCTACCGCCTGATCCATCAACCCACAGAAAAGCTGTCGACCGACCCACGGTGAGAGGTGTCAGGTATTTCCATTTTCCATTTTCCATCGGAAAACGGCCGTTTGTCCGTTGCGACCACCGGAGGGCACTCCAGTGCATCGATTTAGTGAGAGGTGTTTAGTGAGAGGTGTCAGGTATTTCCATTTTCCATTTTCCATCGGAAAACGGCCGTTTG
>CAYYHT010000368.1:0-3163 GCA_964471355.1 uncultured Enterobacteriaceae bacterium | reverse complement strand
TCCGTTGCGACCACCGGAGGGCACTCCAGTGCATCGATTTAATGGAAAATGGAAATACCTGACACCTCTACGCTTACAACGCTTTTTAATGGAAAATGGAAATACCTGACACCTCAACGTGCCTCAACGTGACACCTCAACGCCCAACGCCTGACACCTCCACGCCCCTCTACGCTGACTACCAGCCCATCATGCGGGCCAAGAAGCCCGGTTGCGCCACGGGGGCGGGCTTGCGAATCCACGTTTCTGCGGTCCAGCCATTGGCCGGAGTGGGGTGAGAGGTGTCAGCCGCAGGACACCCGCACCAGCCTCACGCTCTCGGCGCCGTTCTTGCCGTCATCGCTGATGGCCGAGACCACGGACTCGGTGACCATCGGCCCCCAGATGTGGTCGGGGGTGTAGCCACGCGGGGCGCCGCAGGTGCGGTTGAGGTGGCCGATTCGCGTCGCTTGGAAGTCGAAGTTGTGGCCGTCCCAGGTGCCGATCGCCGGCTGGGTGACAAAGACCTCGGTGCCTCCACTCGCTGGGACACATGGAGGCGGTGTGGCGCTGTTTCCGTGCCAGTGATGCACTTCGATGGTCCCAGACAACGCCTGGCCCGTTCGGCTCACGGTCACGGTGTAGTGGTACTGGCTGCGGCTTCCATTCTCGGACCCCTTCCAGACCCCCGCGACGGGGTCGGTGCACGACACCGGCTGCAGAGCCTGTTCTTGCCCAGAAGGCGCAAGTGTGGGCAGCGAGCCATCGGCAAACGCCGCCATCGACAGAAGCAGGGACAACCACATCATGAGTACTCCGACAGCATGCACGGAATTTGGTGCGGCGTGCTAGACACTCCGTCCAGCAAAGGAGGCCGAGATGGCCGGGATTCCAGAGGGGTACGGGCGAATCACTCCCTACCTGTTGTACGCAGATGCCAACGCGGCCCGGGACTTCTTGGTCAAGGCCTTCGGCTTTGTCGAGGTCGAGGCCGAGCGCTTTGCCGACGACGAGGGACGCATCGGACACACCGCCTTCACCGTGGTCGACCAGACCATCATGATCGGCTCACCCGGCGACCATCACGAGGGACCGGCAATCGTCGGGAACACCGTGCACGTCTACATCTATGTCGATGACCTGCAAGCCCACCACGACCGGGCCGAGGCCGCCGGAGCCAACATCGTCAGCGAGATCGAGACCGCTCCCTACGGTGACAAGCGCTACCGGGTTCACGACACCGAAGGCCACGAGTGGTGGTTCGCCGAGCACATTCCGAAGACATGAGAAAGCGACACAATTCAGCCTCGGAGTGGGAGCCACTAGTGGGCTTCTCGCGCGCCATCCGCGTCGGGGACCGGATCATCGTGTCGGGTACAGCGCCGATCGCACCCGACGGCAAGAGCGTCGAGGGAGACGCCTATGCCCAAGCCAGCCGGTGCTTCGCGGTCATCGTCGAGGCCATCGAGGCCCTGGGAGGCACCGCCGCAGATGTCGTGCGCACCCGCATGTACCTGACCGGTCGCGAGCACGTCGAGGGCGTTGGCCGGGCGCACAGGGAGTGGATGGGCATCGCTCGACCCGCGGCGACTCAAGTGATTGTGGCCGGGCTAAACGCGCCGGAGTGGGTGGTCGAGATCGAGGCCGAGGCCGTCATCGACACGGACCGGAGCTAGATGTGCAGGCGCTGGGCTACTCGTTCTGAGGGGCACGGCGCCAAGACGTGCCGTCGCGCTGGATGTAGCGCAGGCTCGGAAGATCCGTCAGCCAGTCGGGTAGGTCGGTGATGCCGGTGCCGTCCAGGTACAGTTCCTGCAGCCGGGACAGCTCGCGGACGGCTTCGGGAACGGCGGTCATGCCCGGGTTGCCGCGCATGTCGAGCACCTCGAGCATGGTCAGCAGGCCGACCTCGGCGGGCAGGTCGGTGAGCTGGTTGTCGTGCAGGTCGAGGGTGACCAAGTCGCGGTCGAAGAGCCAGTCGGGCAAGTTTGCGAGGGCCAGGCCGGACAGGTCGGCGTGGAACAGCGGGTGGGAGTCGAGGTAGCGCCGGCGGGCCTTCTCGAGGGGATTGGAGGGCGGAGAGCCTTTGGACATGCAGTGAGATTGACGGGTTGAGCGCGGGTCGGCAAGGAGAGGATGCGGGTCGGCGAGGTGGCGTTAGGGCTGGGGCATGCGGCGGGCTATGCCTAGCTGGTGCGGGTCCCGGTTTTCAAAACCGATGGGGCGGGTCGAGAGGCTTCGCTCGGTGGGTTCGATTCCCATAGTCCGCCGCCAACAACCATGGGCACCAGCTCACGCCACCGGACCGTGTGGTCGGCCCGGGGCGCGAGCGAGCCGCTAGTGGAAGTGCTTGCCCATGAAGCCAAGCATCTCCTGCGGATGGTCTCCGAAGTAGTTGAACGTGTAGAACCGGTGATGCTGGCCATCGAGCCAGAGGAGTTCCTTGTTCTCGGACGGCGTCTGGTCGTAGAAGCCCTGGACGTCGGAGGGGTCCGTGAAGATGTCTGCCTTCAGCTGCACGTACATCACAGGCAGGGTCAGGTCCTTCAGGAACGCCGTCGGCGCCATGTCTGCCAGGCTGACGCCCTTGCGCTGCGCTACCTCGTCCATCTCGGCGAACTGCTGGGCACCTGCCTCGGGGTCGTTCAGCAGGTAGACCTTCTCCATGAACAGCTGCATCGAGACCGGCTGCACAGCAAGCAGGAACTGGATGTCCCCGAACTTCTCGGGCTGCTCGCTCATGGCCCGGATGGTGGAGTTCGCGCCCATGCAGAAGCTGAGGAAGCCCTTGTCCATGGCGTTCAGGGCTTCATTGCCCCGGACGTAGTCCATCATGCCGACGACATCCTGCCACTCGTAGATTCCCACGCCGCACACACCATCGTTGGCCTCACCGCTCGTGCCGTGGTTGCGGAAGTCCATAATCAGCACGTTGTAGCCGGTGTCGTGCAGCTGCCGGACCGTGCGCATGAACTCGACGGTCTCTGGAAGCAGCGGCTTGAGGGCCTCGGGGGGCACAAAGCCGAAGCGGGTGTGCAGCATCGGGTGGGTCATCAAGACCAGCTTGTCGGATTCGGAGCTGGCGCCGATGTACCAGGCAGCCAGACGAACGCCGTCGGGGGACTGGAAGGTCACCTCTTCGAAGGGCATGCCGTAGTCGCTCGGCGTCTTGGGCATCTCGGTC
>CAYYHT010000367.1:0-7798 GCA_964471355.1 uncultured Enterobacteriaceae bacterium | reverse complement strand
CGTCACCAAATCCAAGTCACCATCGCCGTCCACATCGACCGGCCTGAACTCGCCAATGCCATCGGGAAGCGGATGTGCGACACAGTCCTGGTCGAACCACGATGTGTCACTGAAGTGCTGCACGCCGTCGCCTTCGACGCGTTGCCCCTTGACCTTGCACCGGCGCTGAAGCTTTACCGGCTCCAAGGCTCGTTCGGTCGCGAACGAGTGCACACCGAAGTCGGCGTTGTCGATGAAGCCGATGGTCTCGGCGGCAAACAGCACATCTGGGTGGCCGTCGCCCGTCACATCACCCAAGACCAGGTCCACAATTCCCGGCAGCTTCGCGACCGAAATATGGGGGTCGCGCCAGGCGAATTCATCCCTCTTCATGCGGTTCTGCCGCATCCACCAGACCTCGGCATCGCTCGCCACAAGCAGATCGGGGCCCCCGTCGAAGCCAACGCCGAACACCCGGCCTGGCACGTCAGCAAACACCACATCGCGCGACGAGCCATATGCGTTGACCACCAGCCGCAGCTCTTGGTCGGTCTGCACGAATAGGTCGGCGTCCTCGTCGTTGTCGACGTCCAGCGCAAGCACGGACTGCACGTGCTCGTACTCCTTGCCGCGATGACTCATTGAGCCGTGCGCGTCGACCACCACCGCTCCCTTCTTGCCCGACCATGTCAGGTCGCGCGGGGCGTCAAGCTCCATCAAGACCTGTTCAGGTCCGCCACCACCGCTGAACCAGACCACGGCGTCATGCCGCGAGAGCGTCGCCACGATGTCGAGCTTGCCGTCGGTGTCGACGTCGACCGCCTCGACATCCCAAGGCCCCAACGCCGCGATGTCATGGGCCACAAAGCCGTCGGGCCGGTTCTCATACCAAGTCACCGCATCGTCGAAGTAGTGCGCTGCGACAATGTCGAGGTCGCCATCGCCATCCATGTCCGCAGCCTCGACGTCGCCCGCTGGCCTCGCGGACACGACCACCTCTCTCCAGTCAGGCCCGTACAGCACGTGCACGCCCGAAGCAGCCGCCACCACCACATCAATATTGGAACCGTCGAAGTCGGCGGCGCGAATGGCGGCCGGCTGGACCGGACCGTGGGCGTGAAGGAGCCAGAGCAGAGGATGCACGCCGTGATGCTACCACCCACTCGTCTGCATTCGTCTAGTTGGCTGCGGGCGCATCGCCGCTAAAGATGCGCACCTCGCTGCCCACCCCGCGCAGGGCATGCAGCCCGAGGTCGGTGACCCTCTCGGGCACGTGTGTCGCGACCTTGTCCGACACCAGCAGCCGGTGACCCAGGGTCTTGCACAGGCCCTCGATTCGGGCGGCCTCGTTGGCGGCAGCACCGATGACCGTGAACTCGAGTCGAGTCGCGGCGCCGATGTTCCCGTACAGCACATCACCGACGTGCAAGCCCACCCCGAACTCCACCGAGGGCAAGCCGGCCTGCCGCCGCTCGTTGTTCAGCGCCTCCATGCGGCCAATGGCACTTCGACCGGCCTTGATCGCTCGGGCACATGTGGGCCCCACCGGATTGTCCGCGGTGATGGGAAAGATGCCCAGCGCGGCGTCACCGATAAAACGCAGGACCTCGCCATCGTGCTCGAGCACCGCTTCGGCCATGCACTCGAGGTAGGCATTGAGCAGGTCCAGGAACGCTCGAGGCTCTAGCGCTTCGGCCAGGGGCGTCGAGCCACGCAGGTCCGAGAACCAGATCACAGCTGGAATCTCGTCTGCCTGGCCACGCCGGACCTGGCCCTTCAGCACCCGTTCGCCAATTTGCTGCCCCAGAAAGGTGGTCAGCAGGGTTCTGGACGTGCGGTACGACGTGATGAGCTCCATGATGAGCGCCACCGCAGGCATGACCTGGGTCAGCAGAGCCACGTCGCTGTCCCTAAAGCCATCGCGGCTGCGGGTGGCGAAGCTCATCGCCTTGAAGGAACCATCCGAGAACGGCGCGGGCAGCACCATGTAGTCCGCAAAGCCCGCCTTGCGCAGATCGTCGACCACGCCGAATTCTCCCGGCACCCTCTCGGCGCCGATGACCGCGCGACTCGATTCTCCATGGAAATAGGCCGAGTGCAGGGGGCTGTTCTGACGCATGACGTAGTGCTCGGGCGCCATGATCCACGAGCGCTCAGCCGTGGGCGAGCCTTCGGTCCACACCACGCTGCTGGTGTCCAATTGAGGATGCAGAATCGGAACGCCAGTCGTGATGCGGTCGACGGCCACCCCGGCGCTGGTCAGGCGCAGTGCCAACGCCTCGACAAAGGGCAGCATGCGCTGATGCATGCGTCCGGGGCCCAAGAGCCATTGAATCACTTCGGCAATCTGAGGATCGGTTGGTGCCACGAACCGAGCATAGCTGGGGTAAACTGACCTTCCAACGGTTGAGGGACGAGTGGGCGCACCGGACGACAACGACAAGAAAGCGGACCCAATCGCAGCGCGAGGCCGACGGCGCAACCGGCGTCGGCAGCAATACAGAGAGGCCGCCACAATCCTTTTCGCACCGTCTGATGTGGCCAGCCTGTTGGACGAAGACGAGCCGGACAGCCTCGCTGAAGGCGACGACGACGGCGAGTACACCTACGAAGAGGAAGAGGAAGACGACGACAACGGCGTGGGCTTCGCGCTGCTCGACGAGTAGTTCAGGCCGCGACCGTCTCGGAATCCAGCAGCGTCATGTGTTCACCGACTTCACGGTGCGCGGTGTCGGCGACGACATTGGGATCGACGCTGCGGCCGGCACGGGAATCACACTGCTGCAGCGTGTCGAGGAACCGATGCAGGCTGATGCGGAACGCAGACCGAACCGGGTCCTCTCGCATCGCCGCAATCCCCTCCATCAGCAGAAAGGCATCGCGCTCCAGGTCCCGCTCCGCTGCTGAGTCCGGGTTCTGCCGCAGCACCCGGTAGCGGTCGGTCAGCATCAACCGCACAGACCGCTCCAACAGCGTCAGCAGTGTCCACCGACGTGCCCACGAGCCCGTGTCCAGCAGCTCAAGCAGAACGGGCCGCAGCTGAATGTGCTGCGCCATGACGCGTTTCAGGGTCCCAGAGATGTGTTCGGCCATGCGATAGGGCTCCACTGCTGCCCATCCATCTCGCAAGACCCATGCCAGGGGATCATCCTCGAAACACGGCGTTCGTCCGTGACTACAGGGCCCTATGTTTCAAGCGATGTTTCACCGGCGCGTCATCGGCCGCGCCTCATGGCCAGAACTCGAACTCGTCACTCATGCCCCAGTAGTAGTCCAGCACGATGTCCCGCTTGATGGCCATCGCCGGAAAGCGTGCCGCGCGGACGTCGACCGAATCCGGCCTCAGGAACACCTCCTCGGCCATCTCAGCGAAGTCTTCGCGGCAGTCGGTCGTCGCGTAGCGGCTGACAAATCCCTGCTCCAGCAGCTCGTCCCCGAACTCCCGAGGCACCTCACCCGACTTCATCGCTTCGATCATCTGCGTGGCAGATCGGGTCTCGGTATACCCGGTCTGTGACCGCCAATGGGCGCGGGGAAAGTCGTCACGGCAGTACACCAAGTGGGCGAGCTCGTGATGGACGATGTGCTCGCCACGAGTGCCGGCCAACGACAGATGAATTGCATGGTTTCGACAGTCCGCGTAGCCCCCGACATTGACTCCTTGTACGGTCACGACGTCTTCGAGCACGATTTCGTCGAGCAGCTGGGTGCGGATTGACTTGGGGTAGCGAGCCAAGCCCGAGATCAATGCGGCGAGCACAAACTGGAGCCTGTCCGCTTCGTCAGGAACCCCATCACGGTCGTCGAACAACGCCTCTTCATGATCTTGGTAGCGAATCGACACACCGACGCGCTCGGACGCCTTGCGCAGGTCCCTCTCGATGCTCAGCCGGTCCAGCAGGGTGTCCAATGACACGGTCCCCAGTCGGGCAGACTGGCCCGCTGCCTGCGCCCTCTCACCGGTCGGCGTCGTGGCCCCACTGGGCACGGAAGCCCCCGGAATGGCTGCCCACAGCAGGCACAGCAAGCCAAAGCAGAGCACAGCGGGGACACGAAGGCGCATGGTCATGACGACACGGCCCGGCGACCGGGGTTCCACGACGCCGCCACCCCGAGCGAATACAACGGTGGCAATGCGCACTCCATTCGTCGCCGCGACGGTCCTGCTCACCGCACTCGCCTGCGGGTCGGGCAACGGTCCGTCCACCGCCAATACGCCTCAAGAACTCTTCGAACATCTGCTCGGCGATCCCAATCAGGTGACCGACCTCAAAGGCGACGGGGACACCTGGCAAGGGCACAGCATCTACCTGCGCTTTTCCGGCGACAAGTCCGTGGTTCTGGACACTTCGAACTACCAGAAGGTGCCTTGCAACAAGCTGCAGAGTGGGTTCTGGAAGCTCGACGAGGGATACAAAGAGGCCATGCCCTGGTGGACCCCCGAGTCCGTCAACAAGGCCAAGTGCTTCGAGAGCCACACGACTCAGAACCGCTGGACGAACCAAGGACATTCGAGCGTGCTCACCGACATCAACAGCGACATCATCTATTTCTACGAGATTGCGCCGTGAGTGACGAGCAGCCCAACAACCCCCTGCACGGCGTCACCCTCAAGGCCATCGTCGAGGACCTAGTCACCCGGCGGGGGTGGGAAGACCTAGCCCAGCGCATTCGCATCAACTGCTTCGCAAATGACCCCAGCGTGAAGTCGAGCCTGAAGTTCCTGCGCAAGACTCCGTGGGCCCGCGAACAGGTCGAGCAGCTGTACGTGGCCGACCATGCCGCCGCGTGGCGCCGAAGAAAGCAAAACAAACGTCGAGCAGCGATGCGGGCGCATCGAGCCGAACGGGAAGCTGCCGAGTCCGAAGACTAGTCCTCGACCAGGCCGAAGCCCTCTTCTTCTTCCTCGACCTCTTCGTACTCGTACTCTTCGTCTTCGTCTTCGTCTTCGCTCAGCAGCTCGCTGACCATGCTGGGCGCAAACAACACGGTGGCCGCATCTTGCGAGACCGCACGTCCGCGCCGACCCTTCTTCTTGACGGGCGCAGCCGGCGCTGGCTCGGCATCCCCCGACTTGGAATCCGGGGTGACCGTCGCTCCCTGCGGCACAAAGCCTGGGGGTCCCGGCCAAGGCGGTGGTGCCTTCTTGTTGTCTTGATCGCTCACTGTGGTCTCCAGACCGCTTGCAAGGCCAGTCTATACCAATGCAGGCGGCGTCATCACGGTACAATCGCCGCATGATTCACGCCGGACGGGGTCCATGCCCTCGATTGATAACTTTTGCCGCATCTTTTGCGCTCATCGTGACAGCCGGCGCCTGTGGCGGTGCCGCCCCAACGGACCTGCAGGTTGGACCGAGTGGATGTGCCGAGGAGGTGCCCTGCCTTGTCGGCGCAATGCTCGGTGCCCCGGCCTGGACAGGGGCTTTGGCCAATGACGACGCGGCCCTAAAGACCATCCGCAAAGAGATCGCAGCCGTGCTCGCCGAACCGAAGAGGACCGAGTGGGTGCACAAGAAGAAGGCAAGTGGCTTCACACGATTCTGGAAGGACCTGTCTGCCGCCGGGTTGCCCGACGAGGCCACGCGAGTGGTGGCTTATTCGGCGGTCACAGGCGTCTATGCCCCAGACCAAGAGTTCCGCGTGGTCGGCCAGGACTGTGTGAGAGGCCCACTGTGGCTGACTCACAGCCAAGCCGCCGATCTAGGCATGTCACCGATTGTTCCCTCGGTCGTGTTGCCACAGGCCGTCGCATCGGACTTCGATGCGACCACCAAGGCCATTCAAGAGGGCATTTCAGAGCTGGGGGACATGGAGCTCGAGGCCGCTGAAATCATGACGACTCCTATTGCCGACACCGATTCCGCCTGCGTCTATCTGGCGGGCGAGGACGCACGAACCGACACCGATGCCCTAGCGGCGATGGTGCTGCAGCAGTGGTCGCAGTTCCCGGATGAATCGCCCCTGGTCAAGCTGGCCGCGATTCCAGACATCGAGCTCGCAGTAGCCCGTGCCGTGGCCATTCCCTGCGCGGCAACCCTCGCAGGGGACGACACCAGCAGCCTGCACGTCAGCCTCGACCAAGCAGACTGCACCGCCCTCGCCAACGCGGTCGCGGCGCCATGAGTCGATTTCCCCTTCAAAGAACGGGCCCGCGTCCGATGAGAGGATGGGGGTTGCCATGGCGAAGACCGCAGTTGGGCGCAGAGTCGTGAAGCTGATTGCTGGAAAGCGATACCGCATGTGCGTGTGTGGCCAATCCGGAAAGTCACCCTTCTGCGATGGCTCACACATTGGGACTGGGAAGATGGCGAAGCCGTTCACCCCGAGCAAGACTGGGGACTACCCAATCTGCGGCTGTGGCGCATCGGGACGACCTCCGTTCTGCGACGGCAGCCAAGACTGCGGGTAGCCACATGGGAATGAGCCCCCTCATCGAGTTGGTCGGCGGACGCCGCGTGCTCGAGCGCGTCCACAAGCGCTTCTATGAC
Organism: uncultured Enterobacteriaceae bacterium; assembly: GCA_964471355.1. Lineage (GTDB taxonomy): Bacteria > Myxococcota_A > UBA796 > UBA796 > CAYYHT01. The sequence continues at coordinate 1,329 of CAYYHT010000367.1, read as the reverse complement.
ATGGTCTACGCCGACCCCTGGCTCAAGCAGTACTTCCTGCACATCGGCCAGGACCACATCGAGAGCCAACAAACCGACTTCATGGTGGGCGCGATGGGCGGCGTGAAGCGGTACCGAGGCCGAAAGCCAAAGGACGCACATCCGCACATCTTCATCACCGACGAGCTGTTCGACCACCGATCAGCATTGTTGCGCAGATCCATTCAGGAAGAGGGCGTAGATGACGCCTTGATGGTGCGCTGGATGCTGATGGATGAGGCGTTCCGAGGCCGCCTGGTCAAGCAGAGCAAGGATCAGTGCAAGCCTCGCTACCGCATCGACCCGATCATCGACATTCCACGCCCGGCCGCCCGATTTGGCTCTCGTAAGAAGCGCTGGAAGACGGGCTAGCAGCGCCTACAGCGGACCCTCGAGCCACCAGGTGGTCAGCTGGCCTTTGCCTTTGACGTCGATCTCGCCGCGGCACTCAAGCTCGAACCGGTCGTGCAGCAGGTCTGCGAAGTGGTCCGTCACCTGAATGCGGCCGGGCATGCCTGCAGACTCCATGCGCGCGGACACGTTGACGGCGTCGCCCCACACGTCGTAGTGGAACTTGTTCCTCCCCACAATGGCGCCAACCACCGGGCCAATGTTCAGCCCGATGCGGACGGCAAGCGGCTCGCCGGTTGGGGTGGGCTGTGCGGCGACAATATCCCGGATGCCAAGTGCCAAATTGGCAATGGCTCCGGGCGCGTCGGCATGTGGCTCCGGCGCTCCAGCGACGGCCAGGTACCCATCACCAATGGTGCGAATTTTCTCGATTCCCAGACTGAGCGCCAGCTCGTCGACCGCCGAGAACACGTCGTTCAGCAGCTCGACAATGGTCTGTGGAGAAGTGCGTGAGGACAGCGGCGTGAAGCCGACCAAGTCGGCGAACAAGATGCCGACACCGTCCAGGCGGTCCGCGATGACACCCGAATCGCGCTTCAGGCGCGCGGCGATGGTCTCGGGCAGAACGTTCAACAGCAACGCGTCGGCCCGCGCACGCTCCGATTCAACCTCGGCATGCAGTGTTCGCATAAGTACTGCCTGCGATGCGATGCGGCGCTCCAAGTCGGCGCGATGGTAGTCACCGCGGGCGACTCGACGACGCAGGGTGTCGACGCGGTCGTCGGGTTGACGGGCAGCCGCGACCGGTGGGGCCACGTGGGACAACGGCGCGGCGCCATCCCCCAGCAGCACGGTGACCAAGGTCGTGTGATGCAGCCTAGGCTCGCCACCATGACTAATCGGTGCAATCTCCGCAAAGCCATAGAACCCAATAAAGGGCAGATGAGCGGGCACCGCTTG
>CAYYHT010000366.1:0-7817 GCA_964471355.1 uncultured Enterobacteriaceae bacterium | reverse complement strand
GGCGGAGTGCCGACCTGTCCGCGCCAGCGCAGCCAGTGGTCCGCGAGAACCAAGCAGACCATCGCCTCGACCATCGGCACCGCGCGCGGCAGCACACATGGATCGTGCCGGCCCTTGGGGCGCACCGTGGTGGCTTGGCCCTTGCGGTCCACCGTGTCCTGTTCCTGAAAGATGGTGGCGACGGGCTTGAAGGCGACGCTGATCTCGACTGGCATGCCGTTGCTGATGCCGCCCTGAATGCCGCCGCTGCGGTTGGTGGTTGTGCCGACACCGCGGTCGGCGTCAGGCACGAACACGTCGTTGTGAGCCGAGCCGCGCAGCAGGGTGCCGCCGTAGCCACTTCCGGACTCAAAGCCCTTGGCCGCCGGTAGCGACAGCATGGCCTTGGCCAAGTCGGCCTCGAGCTTGTCGAACACCGGTGCACCGAGTCCCGCGGGCACATTGCGCGCGACGCAACGAACCACGCCACCGACGGTGTCTCCAGCCTTGCGGGCGTCGATGATGACCGCCTCCATGGCCGCGGCGGCTGCGGGGTCGGGGCAGCGGACCGGGTTGGCGTCGACCTGGGCCATCGTCACCGTGGTCGAGTCGACGGTGCTGCCGGTGTCGGCGACGGCATCGACCCAGCCGACGATCTCGGGGGCGGGACGGCCGGCTTGCGCGGCCAGGTGGGCCAGAACCTGTCGGGCGATGGCGCCAGCGGCGACCCTGGCGACGGTCTCGCGAGCCGATGCGCGTCCGCCGCCAGCCCAAGCGCGCAGGCCGTAGCGGGCTTCGTAGGTGAAGTCGGCGTGGCTGGGGCGGTAGCGGTCTCGGAACGGCTCATAGGCGCCGGGGTCGGCGTCCTTGTTGCGCACCAATAGCGCAATGGCCGTGCCCAGCGTGCGGCCTTCGAACAGCCCGGACAACACCTCGGGCGCGTCGGTTTCTTTGCGCTGGCTGGTGAGCTTGGACTGGCCAGGTCGGCGGCGAACCAGCTCGGCCGCGACCGCGTCCATGTCCAGGTCGATGCCTGGGGGACAGCCTTCGATGATGGCGCCGAGTCCGCCACCGTGGCTCTCGCCGAATGTGGTCACTCGGAACAGCGTGCCGAAGCTGCTGCCCATCAGCAGGTTGATGAAGAAGCCGGACCGAGTGCCCTGAGGGCAATCCGGTCTTGGGCCGCAAGTCCGCGAAGCGGACGATTGCCGAGGATGGATTGTGCCGAGGCACGTGACTGACGAGGGATGTGGTCCATGGCCGGAGGGCTCCAGGGCATGACGGGAGTTTTTTTCATCGACCCGCTAGGGCACGTCCATCCGGCGGAACCAGAGCACGGCGCCAGCCATCGATGCGTGAATCAGCAGCAGCAGCGTGGACAGGCCCTGCAGGGACCAAGTCGATAGCTTGTCGCCCAACGTGGCGATGTCGCGGCTTGGCTCGGTGTTGTAGCCCTGCCAGAACTCGACGGCGTTGCTGTATGTGAAGGGCAGGAACGCCTCTTTCGCTGTGTTGATGTACTTGTAGTCGTCGGGCAGCATGTGCGTGGGAGCCAGGCCCAGCGAGACGGACAGGCCGTAGTCGGCCCCGTACAAGAAGATGAGTCCCAGCAGCGTGATCGGGACCGAGCGCGTCAGCACCGCCAGGAACAGTCCGGCCGAGATGATCGACACATCTACAAGCCAGCTCGCCATGAAGCCTTCGGTGACCAGCAGCATGTTGCCGCCACCACGGAACAACACGAAGCTCTCGAGGGTGCAAGGCAGCCAGGTCAGCAAGAGTGCGAGCGCCGCCCAGGCCACCAGAGCGGACCACTTGGCCAGCAACAGCATGTCCCGGGGAACCGGGCGCAGCATGTCTTCGCGCAAGGTCTTGGCCTTGAACTCACCGGCAAAGCTGACCGACGCCAGCAGGATGAGGAACGCGGCCATGATGAAGAAGTTGCGCATCCACAGCGCGTAGATCAACCCGCTGTCCATGTCGATGGGGGTCCATGGAATGGCCTCGTTCTCGGGCGACAGCTCGGTCCAGATGCGATTGCCGGCGACCAAGCCTCCCCACTTGAGGAGGTAGAGAAACGGCGGCATGCCGATGCCGATCAGCAGTGCCAGCACCAGACCCGCACGGGCGAAAATGCGGGACATGAGCTTGTGCCACTCGGCCAAGAAGGCCGAAACAAAGTTGGCCCCAGTCATGCCGGCGGTGTGCTGGTTGCGAACCGTCAGGGCCCCGCTCAGGAGCAGCAGAAGTAACTGCACGACCAAGATCGCGTGGACCGGCTGCAGTGCCTCGAAGAAGCTCATCCGGTCACCTCAAGGAAGACATCCTCGAGATTGCGCTGGGCGGGTACAAGCGAGTCCACCCGCACCCCGGCCTGGACCAACTGAATGTTCAGGTCGGCCAGCTCGATGCCCTCGTAGACTGCGCGCACTCGACCAGCTGCGCCCGGGCCTGTGACCTCGATGCCGTCGATTGTGGCGAGTGCGGCCTTGAGGGCCTCGTGATCGTTGCAGCCGATCTCGACGACCGGCTTGCCATCGTCTTCTCGAATCAGCTCTTTGACGTTGCCCTCGGCGCGCAGGGTGCCGCTCTGAATGATGCCCACCCGATTGCAGACCGCTTGAACCTCGCCCAGCAGGTGCGAGCTGATGAAGATGGTGATCTGGTCATGCAGGGCCAAGCTGCGGATGAGATCGCGCATCTCGGCCATGCCCGAGGGATCGAGGCCATTGGTCGGCTCGTCCAGGAATAGGATCTTTGGCTTGCCCAACAACGAGCGGGCGATGCCCAAGCGCTGCTTCATGCCCAGTGAATAGGTGCCGGCGCGGTCGCCGGCGCGTTCGGCCAGACCCACTCGGTCCAGAACGCGGTCGATCTCGGAGTTGGTCGCGCTGCCAAGGGTGCTGAGCCAGGCTGCCTGTTTCAGGTTTTCGCGGCCAGTCATCCACGTGTGGAAGCTGGGCACCTCGATGATGGCGCCCACTTGGCGTCTGGCGATGTTGATGTCGGTCTCGCCGAGCACCGTGACATCGCCGGCGTCTTTGCGAATGAGTCCCAAAATGCAGCGCATCGCGGTCGTCTTGCCAGCGCCATTGGGGCCCAGGAATCCGTAGACATCGCCGGTAAGAACTTCCAGCGACAGGTCTTGCACGGCGGCGATCCGGCCAAAATGGCGGGTTAGCCCCCGGACGTGCAGTGCGACTTCACTCATCGGTCCGGTGGGTAACACTGAATATCGTGACGTACAGTGCGTACGGGTTGAACCACGGGCGATGCTTTGCTCGGCAAGGAGATGAGATGGGACGTTGGATGACCGTGGCGGGGATGGCCATGCTGCTGGGAACCGCCTGCTTCGAAGAAGACAGCTGCGATCGATACGTCGAGTACATCTGCGACTGTCACGATGGCGAAGACGGCTACGACTGTGGCGAGCTGCAGCGAATCTATGCAGATGCCGACCCGACACTACAAGATCAGTGCCAGACCGATCTCACCGCCCAGAAGGATCAAGACGAGGCCGACGGGGTGTCCTGCGCCGTCGACTCAGGGCTGTAGCCAACAGCAGCAGAATCCACGATACGCCGGCGCTGTTGCTGCATCCGCACCCTTTGCCGCCGACCTCACTCCCGGTGTCGGCGGTGTCGACCGGTTCAACCCAGCGAACCTCGACGTCAACGACCACACTGCCACTCATGTTGGGCTCGCCGTCGTCGGTGACCCGCACAGAGAAGGCGTCGATGCCGACGAATCCCTCGTTCGGGATGTAGACCACTTCGCCCGATGGGTTCAGAAAGGCCCGCCCGTTGACCGAATCGCTGGTCAGGACATAGGAGTGGGCGTCTTCTTCGTTGGGGTCGCCGGGGTCGACCTGTACAAAGCCGGTGGTGTCCATGTCGATGGCCAGCACAGGCGCTGTGGGCACCGGCGGCTCGTTGTCGAAGCTGGAGCAATCTGGGCTGGCCAATGTGGTGCCGGTCACCGTCTCGATCCAGTCGACGACTGCCTCGGCGCGCACATAAATGCCGCCGTCGCCGCAGGGAACGGTCGCCGGATCAGCCGCTCGGCTGGTGATGCCGAGCAGGTAGGTTCCGACCTCGGTCTGCAGGTACAGGGGCCCGCCACTGTCTCCGGAGCAAGAGTCGACCCCGCCTCCGCCGGCGATGAGCTCGCCGCCGGGCATCACCGACTCGTTGCAGTCCCGATCGACGTCGTCGCACAGGCTGTTCTGGACGGTGGTCTGGGCTTCGTAGAGCAGTCCAGGCCGTTCGGTCGCATAGGTGTCGATGGCGCCGAATCCGACGACGTCGACAGCGGCGCCGTCGCGCAGAAAGACGTCGGTGATGCAGTCCCTGGCCAAGACGACGGGCTCGGTGACTGCGGGCTGGGCGAGCTTGATGGCGGTGATGTCGTAGGTCGTCCAGTGGTCTTCGTGGCGGAAGGACTCGGCAACGGCAACGATCTCGCCGCTGTCGAGGTCCACGGAATCCAGCCGCACCTCGGTGAGATCGAAGTCGCAGTGGCCGGCGGTGAGCACCACGTCCGGAGCCACAAGCACCCCAGAGCAGATGAATGAACCGTCGCGCTGGACGGCCGCGGCGGATGGCCAGTCTCCCGGGTCTGCAGGCTGGCCGCCGACAATGCGCCATTCAGGCTCGGCTTGGGCGGACAACATAGTGAGGAGCAGGAGATTCACGGGCGGATCGTAGCTCGGTTCGGTTCGGTTCGCTGGGGCGGCGCTGTTGTCGGCCCAGGACGCCGAGGTGGCGGAAATCGGACAGCTTTCGTCCGCCTTCGCCGTGGACCGGGTCCGGACGTCGCCATACGGAGCGCTCATGGACCTCGAAGCATTGCTGTCGGAGCGTTTTGGCCATCCCGGGTTTCGGGACGGTCAGCTTCAGATTGTCGAGCACGTCGCCGGCGGCCAAGACGCACTGGTCGTTATGCCCACGGGTGCTGGCAAGTCCCTGTGCTTCCAGCTGCCAGCACTCGCGCGTGGGGGCACCACCATCGTGGTCTCTCCGCTGATTGCGCTCATGAAGGACCAAGTCGACAGCTTGGTTCGCCAAGGCATCAAGGCCACGTTCCTCAACAGCTCGCTGACCAAAGCCGAGTACAGCACCCGCCGTGACCAGGTCCGCCGCGGCGACATCGAGCTGCTCTATGTGGCGCCCGAGCGCTTCAGCCCCAAGTTTCTCGACTTCCTAAAAGACGTCGATGTGCGCCTGTTTGCCATCGACGAGGCCCACTGCCTGTCGCAATGGGGCCATGACTTTCGTCCCGACTATCTGCGCCTGGGCAAGGTTCGCGAGGCCCTAGGCTCCATCCCGACGGTTGCACTCACAGCGACGGCGACTCCCGAGGTCCAAAAGGACATCGTCGACACCCTCGATCTGCACGACGGGCGGGTCTTTATTCGCGGCTTCGACCGCGAGAACCTGCTGCTCGAAGTCATCGAGGTGGGCAGCAAGCGCGAAAAGGGCGCCCTGCTGGCCGACCTGGTCACGCCGTCTCCATCCATTGTGTACTGCGCGACGCGAAAGAACGTCATCAAGGCCACCGCGGCACTTCGCGAGGCCGGTGTGCGCTGCGGCATGTACCACGCAGGCCTCGAGCCTTCCGAGCGCACCCGCATCCAAGACGACTTCATGTCCGGCCGGGTTCCGGTGGTGGCGGCGACCAATGCCTTTGGAATGGGCATCGACAAGCGCGACATCCGCAACATTGTGCACTTCGACATGCCCGGCACGGTCGAGGCCTACTACCAAGAGATCGGACGCGCTGGCCGAGACGGCCGCATGAGCCGCGCGGTCATGCTGCACATGCCCAGCGACCGGCGCATCCACGAGTTCTTCATCAACAACGCCCACCCCCCTGCCGACTGGGTGCATCGAATCTACGACTGGCTGCGCGACCGGGGCACCAACCCGATCTACGCGCGGGTCGAGGACATGGCCGCGGCCTTGCCAGACGACGCTGGCGACCGGGCTGCCAGCAGCTGCGTATACATCTTGCAGCGCGAGGGCATGGTGCGCCGCATCGCCGCCAGCGACCGTGCCGCCACCATCCGCGTCGGTACGGCCCCTGCGGCGCCAGCCAAGGGCGTTCGCGGCACGGTCTGGCAGATGATCACCACCCGCGGTGCGGTCAAAGACGAGCTCATCAGCTTCCATCCCGAAGCCTGGGCGGCCGAAGCCGGAATCAGCCGGGACCAGCTGCACGCGGCCCTGCGCGGCCTCGAAGAGCGGGGCTTTCTGTTCTATAGGGCCGCTGACCGGGTGGGCGGGGTCGAACTGCTCAAGCCCGACGAACGACTTCGCCTCGACGAAAAGCGCATGCGTGCCCGCCGCGCCCGCGCCTACAAGAAACTCGACAAGATGGATGCCTACACCGTCTGCCGCTGCAGGCGGGGCTATGTCATCGAGTACTTCGGTGAAAAGACTCCCTGGGAACGCTGCGGCACCTGTGACATGTGCCGCGAAGACGCGCCGGCAGTCGAGGGCCCGCGTCCGCTCTCACCTGATGAGATGACCGTGGTGGTCAAGCTTCTGGCCAATGTGGCGCGCATGGAACAGGCTTCAGGCAAGCAGGGCTTCAGCGCCAAGCTCATCGCCAAGACAGCGGTCGGCAGCCGCGAAGAGCGTGTGCTGCGCTGGAAGTTCGACCAGATCTCGACCCACGGCATCTTGGGCAGCAAGCACGGGGTTGCATGGAATGCCGGCGAGATTGCCGACCTACTGCACATGCTGGTTCAGGCCAAATGCATCGACGAGCGCTACGTCACTCGCAAGCTGCAGGGCCGCGAACAGACCTACAAAGAACTGCAGCTCGCGCCACGCGGTTGGCGCGTCATGAAGCGCGAAGAAGACGACTTTGAGCTCGCCTTTCCACATGCATCAAAGCTCAAGCGAAAGCGCGCGACCCCCGGCCAGGCGACCCAGAATGGTCACCTGATGGCCGTGCTTCGCGAGATTCGCAAGCAGATCGCCGACCAGAACAACGTGCCGGCGTACGTGGTGGCCAGCAATCGCTGCCTCGACGACATGGCCAAGCTGCGGCCGACCACTCGCCGGGCGCTGCTGGCAGTCCACGGAATGGGCCCCCAGCGGGTCAAGAAGTACGGTCAGCCTTTCATCGACGCCATGCGCGCCTACAACGAATAGCTGCAGCTAGTGCTCGTGGCCGGCCTGGTGCTCGGCGACCTTCTTGCGCACGTCTTCCATGTCCAGGCCCTTGATCTCGGTCAGCAGCTCTTCGAGGGCTGCGGGAGGCAGGGCGCCGGGCTGGCGGAACACGAGCACCTGCTCGCGGAACACCATCAGCGTCGGAATGGACTGGATCTGCAGTGCCTGGGCCAGCTCTTGGTTGGCCTGGGTGTCGATCTTGCCAAAGACCATGTCGGTGTGGGTGCCAGCGGCCGCCTCAAAAGTCGGGGCGAAGGCGCGACAAGGGCCGCACCAGCTGGCCCAGAAGTCGAGCACGACGATGTCGTTGCCCGCAATGGTGGTCTCGATGTTTTCGCCGGTGATGGTGACTGTGGTGCCGCTCATGACGACCTCCTGGTTGGTTGGCGTACCATATACACAACCAATGCGCCTGAAAAGGGCCGTTGCGTTTCGGTACCGGAACAATGGGTTGACGATACAGGGACTCAATGACGATGTTGATCGCCCTAGTGCTGGCTTGTAGCTCTTCTGGACCGGCGGTGCCTGCTTCTGATGTGGTGGTGGTCGAGCCCACACCCGTGGTCGAGCCCGCCAGCGAGCCCCTGCTCGAGGTCGTCGAGCGACCCATCACGTGGGATGCACAGCGCGAGGAGCTGACCGTCGCCTATCTGCGAG
>CAYYHT010000365.1:1135-7824 GCA_964471355.1 uncultured Enterobacteriaceae bacterium | reverse complement strand
AGCGGAAGGGCGAACACCGCAGCCAACCGCGCGGCATCGATGGATGCTGGACCTGCCATTGCGGCGCCGGCACCGATGAGTCCACCAACCAACGCGTGAGTCGTGGAGACGGGCATTCGAACCCACGTGAAGCCCACGACGGTCCACCCAGCCCCGAGTCCAACGGACAACAGGAAGCTGGAGTCGCCGACGAGCGAATCGGGCACCAGACCCTTGCCGCTGAAGGCCAGCAGCAGCCCCGCTCCGAGCAGCACAGAGGCCACAGCCCCAAGTGCTGTGCTCGAGAGGGCCAGCTGAAGTGCGCGGCGCTCCGAGAGAGCGCCAGAACCCACCAGGGTCGCCACCCCCTTCCCGTTGTCGTTGGCGCCGTTGGCCCAGGCCAGCAACAGCACCGTGATGAGCGCCACGCCAGTCACGAGCTACTTACCTCCGCACGGATTGCACGGGTTCGCCATCGGCTTGCCGCCACATGGGTTGCACGGGTTCGCCATCGGCTGGCCACCGCATGGATTGCATGGGTTGGCCATGGCGCCGGGGGTCGGGGTGTAGCCATCCTGCACAGACTCGACGTAGGCGGTGAGAGCGGCGAGCTCTTTGGAGTCCCACGGCAGCGGCTGGGCGGACATCGGCACCAACATGCAGAACTGCACCATCTCGGCCGCGGTGATCGGCCGTTCCACTCCAGCGCGGTCCTTGGCCATCTTCACCTTGTGGGGGTAGTCCTCGGCGAACGTGGGGTTCATGAGCGCGTACGGTCCTGCCGGGGCCTGGACGTGGCACGTGCTGCAGGCGACACCCACGGGAGACAACGAAGTGTCTGCCCAAAGGTCGGAGCCATCGGAGACCAGATCCTTCTTCTTGCCCTTGGCGAGCTTCGTCTTGGGTGGCTCGAGGAACATGCATGGGTTGACCGGAGCCATCGCGGCCCCGCCACACGGATTGCAGGGGTTGGCCATCGCCTTGCCGCCGCATGGATTGCAGGGGTTGGCCATCGCCTTTCCGCCACAGGGATTGCAGGGGTTGGCGGCCTCTCCACCGCAGGGATTGCAGGGATTTGCCAAGGCTGTGCTCGAAAACATCAGCATGGCACCGAGCACAGGCACGGCAAGATCAGAGACTCTCATGGTCGACTCCAGGGTTCAGCCGCCCCTATGCCTCAGTCGAAAATCGGTAACTCCGGTCGCGCAGATCTCGATCAGTGGGCCGTGTTGTCCGCGCCGAGCTGGCTGCGACCGTATGTCTCGGCGCCCCAGGCAGATGTCAGTCCGTGGGCCAGCACACTGCCCAACACGGTGAGCACCACAACATGGAAGATCGCTTCACCGTGAGGCAGCGAGTCGCGACCGACCAGCAACATGCCAAACAGGATCGATGCGAGTCCTCTTGGGCCAAACCAGCCAAGAAACGCAACCGTGCGACGATCGAGGCCAGCCCCTGTCATCGCGATCGCCACAGGTACTATGCGGATGACAGTTAGGGACAGCGCTGCGTAGGCCACCGACGCAGGCGTTGCAGAGGCGAGAGCGGGGCCGGCTAGCGCACATCCCAGGAGAATGAAGACCGCGAGCATGAGCATCTGGCCCTCGGTCTCCATGAAGTCGTGCACCTTGTGCCCCAGTGACGCAGATGTGGCGCCGAACGCCATTCCACCGATAAACGCCGCCATGAAACCATTACCGCCGGCGGCCTCGGCTCCGAAGTAGCACAGGCCCGCAAGCGTCAGCGCTCCAATGGCGCTCCAGGACTCGTTCGCCAGCTTCGCATCATGGCTGAGGCGCAGCAACAATCCGCCGGACGCCCCAATCGCCGCGCCCAAGGCCGGACCCGCGGTCACCTGGACCAGCCAGAAGACTAGCCAGGACTGCCCAGGTTCCGCAGGGAGTGCCGCCATGGCGATGAACACCAGCACTACGGGAAGCGCGATGCCATCGTTCAAGCCGGACTCAACGTTGAGCGCACGCCGAATCCGGGCCGGTACCGCCCCACTGTTCACCACTGGTTGGCCCAGCGCAGCGTCCGTTGGGGCCAAGATGGCCGCAATCACGGCCGCCTCCCACATGCTCCAGGCAGGAAAGATCGCGGCCGCCAACAGCGCGCCGAGGGCAATGGTCAGTGGCATGCCGATGGCCAATAGCCGAAGAGGAATGCCGAGGTCCGTTCGAAGCGCGCGCACATCGATTCGACTTGCGTCCGCGAAGAGTACCAGTACGAGTGTGGCCTCGGCGAGTCCCTCGATGAGCTCCGCTTCGGGATCGATATCGAGCCAACCCAGACCCGCGGTACCGCTTGCAAGACCGAAAGCCACAAACAGAAGAGGAGCGGTGAGCCACCGCGACGTGAGCCATCGCGACAAGGCCGCGAATGCCAATACACCAATTAAAAGCGCAATTATTTGATGTTCCACGGGACTCCAAGCTGTACGGAGACCATCATCAATCCCACTCCGAAGGGACCGAGCCGCTCACTCCTGGGGAATAGCTATACCGGAGTCGGATCTGGACGGCGACGGCCAGGTGCGCTCTCCGATCACGTAGGGGCTAGTTCCGGCCTCCTCGAGCGCCAGGGCATGCAGCGCTTGCGACTCGGGACTAGCCGCTCGGTACACCTGAAAGAACCTGAAATAGAACTCGTCGGGCTCGACCAGAAGGCGGCCCACTACCCGAACAACGGGCAGTCGCGAGCGCCATGAAATCTCGACCGTGGCCGTTTCGAGTGGCGCCAGACGTGTGTCGTACTGCTGCTCCTGAAGGTAGACGTCGATCCGCCGCTGAATGATGGTGCCCTCGCGCACGAGCACCTCCCCGTCGCTCGACAGACCCTCGAGGATGAGGCTCACCCGAGGCGTCACGTAGGTGGGGAACGAGTGGCCGATGCCAGAGTTCGTCACGCTGTAGCGAAACTTCCGACGAGAGACCTCGATCAGCTCGATGTCGAGTCCGCCCTCAGTCATTTCGGGGTCGTGAATGCCGCGCCACAAGTGGCGGCGGTCGGGCATGTGGCAGGACTGGCAGGACTCTCCCCTCTGACCCTGCGGGCTGGCCTTCCATTCCTGGAGCGTGTTCTCGAGCAGCACCCCCTCGATGCGGAAGCCGCCCTCGCCGAATTGATGGCAGGTCCCGCAGAATGCCGAGTCCTCGAATGCGTCATGCGGTTCGAATCCGCCATGGGGAGCGGCTGATGGCGCTGCCTGTGCCTGCTCGCGTGCCGGAGGCCCATGCACGACGCCATCTCGGACGTGGCAAGCCGGACACGAAAGGCCAGAAGCCTGCAAGTCCGAGCGGAAAGCCTCAGCAGATGCGACCACGGGTCGCTGTTCCGAGAGTGGGGCGTGACAGGTATTGCACATGTCGTTGGCCAACGGATTGTCGATCAGCTGCATCTGGAGCCCAGGACTCATGGCCAGACTGTGTCGACTGCCACCCCAATCGTGAAGCTGAGCCGGATGACAAGCCCCGCAATCCGCCGGTTTCAGCGTGCTTTCGAGCGGGCCCCAGTGCGGGCCGGGTGCACCCGCAATCGGGTTGGCAAAGTGGTCGGCCAGGAAGTCGCCTTCACCGCCAGCGGCGAGGAGTGGCAACAGTGGGAGCAGGATCCAGGGAGCGAAGCGCCTCATGCCCGACTGGTACGGCGCTGGTGACAAACGGTAACAGCCTGAGCGTTACCAAAACAGCGCTGCGGCATGAAGGGGGGTGAACCCACGCGAGGCCCACACGATGCGCACAGCCACATTTCTTCTTCTCCTCCTAGGCGCGGCACCCGAGGCTCTGGCAGCCGATGGAGCGGAGATCTTCACGACCTACTGCGTGGCCTGTCACGGCGCAACCGGCAGGGGCGACGGGGCGGCGGCTTCGGCCCTGCCGACACCTCCGCGGAACTTCACAGACCCATCCTTCTGGGAGCGACGCAGCGAAGAGCAGATCAAGGCCGTGATCACCAATGGCGGTGCGGCGAATGGGTTGTCGCCGCTGATGGCAGGATGGGGTCCCATCATCGGGGACGATGGCGTCCGTTCCGTGTACGCCTACATCTCCACCGAGTTTCGACCGGCAGCCCCTGCCAACCCATGCACTCCAGCCAATCCTTGCGCACCTCCCGCGAACCCCTGCACGCCGAACAATCCGTGTGCCCCGCCGGCGGTCAAGTGAGCGCCGTCGCCATCATCGGCGGCACCGGTCTGTATAGGCTCGACGGGCTTGAGATCTCCGAGCGGCGGGTCGTTCCCACGCCCTTCGGAGACCCTTCGGCGCCGCTGGTTCTTGGGCGGTTCGGAGCGCACGACGTTGTGTTCCTGCCCCGACATGGGACCCGTCACTCACTGACGCCGTCCGAGGTGAACTACCGCGCCAACATCTGGGCGCTCAAGCACGTTGGAGCCCGTCTGCTCATCTCCGTGTCGGCGGTGGGCAGTCTGCGCGACGACCTTCGCCCAGGGGACTTCGTGCTCCCGACCCAGTACATCGACATGGCTCACGGTCAGAGGCACAAGTCCTTTTTCGGGGCTGGAGTCGTCGCCCACGTATCGACCGCCAGTGTGGCCAACCCGGGACTCGCGGTGGCCCTCGCTACTGCGGCCACTCGAGCCGGAGCGAGGATCCACGCGGGTGGCACCTACGTCGGCGTGGAGGGGCCGCGTCTCGGCACGCGCGCAGAGAGCTTCATGTTCCGCACCATGGGCGCCGATATCGTCGGCATGACGCAGGTGCCCGAGGCCTTCCTGGCCAAGGAGGCCCAGCTCTCAGCTGCCACCCTCGCAATCGTCACCGACTACGACTGCTGGAGAGAAGGCAGCGAGGACGTGACGGTCGAGTCCGTGATGCGGCAGTACGGGCAGTCTGTCGAGACCGTTCGCGCCACCCTCACGGACCTTCTGTCGACGCCGTTCGACCCGCCGCGCGACATGCACTTGGCTGGTGCCATCATGACGCCGCGCGCCAGCTGGCCGGCGGAGCGGGTTGCTGCCATCGACACGCTCTTACTCTGACGGGCCGTACCGCAAGCGGTCCGCGAGCAATACCGCGCTCGCAACCACAGCTCCCAGGGCCGAGTGTGAAGTCAGCAGGTGGAACGGTTCTGCGCTCGGGCAATTGAGGTACTGCATGAGCGTGCCGACGAGGCCCCCAGCCGCAGCGGCGGCGACCAGACGCCACCAACGGGGCCGGTCCGCACGCATGAGCAACACCGTGACCGCTGTCACAATTGCGGTCAGCACGCCCCCTTGAGCAAAGCAACGGAGATGGAAGATCGCATCCGTCTCGACACCCGTCCCGGGCCACCAGCCCGGGTTCGCAGCAGAGAGGAACGGCAGCGTGAGGCCGAAGCCGCACAGGCACACAGACAGCGCGTCGCCTAGTGCGGCGCGATGCAACCCGCGCAGAGAGACGGAAAGGAGTGCTGTGGCCAACGCCCCCAGGATGGCGAGGCTGGACAAGTACCGCGCGGAGAGAACGTCGAAAAAGTCATGTCGTAGACCCATGCCGGCCAGTCCGGCAGCGCCCGCACCGAGGGTGACAGCGATTGCGATGGTGACGCGGCGGGGCGTGGACAGGTCGCGGAGGTCGCGCAGCGGATGCGGCTTTCTGTCCACGGTGTCGTCGGCGATGACATCGAACATCGCGTCCGCCAAGGCATCGTCGATCTCCGCTTTGGACCGCAACTGGTCCTCGGCGAGCGCGTCGGGAATGTCGTCTGAGCCAGGCATCATGATCGATCGTATGTCGGATGTGAGAAGGGGTAACGGCGCATCACTGCTCGCCGCCTTGCAGCAGCACACGAAGCTTCGCGTAGGCGCGGCTCGCGCGGACCTTCACAGCACCGGGGGTGGAGCCGAGCATCTCGGCAATCTCCTTGTAGGAGTAGCCCTCATACCAATGCAGCAGAAGCACTGTGCGCTGAGCCTCGGGAAGGGCATCCAAGGACCGGCGCACCAACCGCTCCGAGGCGGTGGTGACGTCCGGCGTGGTCGTGGGTATCGGATGGGTCTCGGGGTCGAACTGCGTCTCGGGCTTTCGACGACGCTTGCGATGGATCTCCCGGCGCACGTTGATCGCGATGGTGTAGAGCCAGGGCCGCACCGGCGCGTCGAGGCGAAAGTCGTTCCGCGCGCGATGGAAATGCATGAACGTCTGCTGTACCAGATCACGCGCGATGTCCGGATCACCGACAGAGCGCATGAAGAAGCTGTGCAGGCGTGACACGTAGCGTTTGTACAGCGCCTTGAACGCAGCGCGGTCATTTTCGCGCACGTAGCGCGTCATGAGTGCTTCGTCGGTGATGGGTTCGCTCACAGGCGGCCGGTAACTGCTCCCTCAAGGGATGGCAGACATCGGAACCCGTTCATCGAAGCGTGCCGTACCACCGGGCCAACCGAGTGGGTGAGCAACCCAGCCGCCAAGCCATGGGCAGCACGTTCATTGCGAAGATGGTCCGTAATGGACGGGACTGCCAACGCCTCCCAGAGACACGCACCCGGCCCGGTGCCAAGACGATGGTTCCCAAACGAAGTAGACGCCGGCCAATGTCGACATCCTCGAAGATCGGCAGATCAGCGAACCCACCGACCCGCTTAAAGACGTTCCTTCGAACGAACAGCCCCTGATCTCCATACGGGTGACGCGTGATGCGGCTGCGAATGTCCGCAACGTGGATGAGCGGTCCAAAGCGCCACGAACCGCATGCATCGGGGTCGTTGT
>CAYYHT010000365.1:0-1125 GCA_964471355.1 uncultured Enterobacteriaceae bacterium | reverse complement strand
CCTTGGCCAGTGCAACTTCAATCTGTGACGCGGCGCCGCTGGGCAGGTCGACATCGGCGTGGAGGAACAGCAGCGTGTCCCCTTCCGCCTCGAGCGCACCGCGGTTCATCTGTCCGGCCCGACCTGCGCGAGCACGCACGACGCGAGCACCGGCGTGGAGGGCTCTGTCGACTGTTTTGTCCACACTTCCGCCGTCGCAGACGATCAGTTCGTGGACACCAGGCTGCGCCAAGACCGAGCGCACCGCGTCTCCGATTCGCGCTTCCTCGTCGAGCACGGGCATGACCACAGAGAGTCGCGTGGACCACCTCCACTTGTTGGCCGGTCACCACTCCTATGTCGTCATGACAATTCGGTAACAGGCCGCCCACCAGGTACACCGCCGGCAAGGGCAACCAGCCGGGGGAGAGCTTCCACGTCCGCCGCCGACAGAAATGCCGCTGGCTCGTAGACGGGGAGCTGCTCGTCGCCCCGACGAATCGTTGCCACGCGATGCCTCGAAGGCGTGCCGGGTCCGCCACCTGCGAGCTCTTCGTGCCAGGTGATCTGGTCGGCGTGGAACGGCATCGCACGCGGCTGGGCCAACCACCAGCACGGCGGGGCGCTTCTCGAACCGCTCGACGTGCCCGATCTCGCTGAGCACGAGACATTCATCCGTGACCTCGACAGTGGCTGCTGGAGCTCCAAACAGCGTCCCTTCATCTGCCCCACAATCTGCGGGATCCGAACCATCCTGATGACACCGCTTCCGCCAACCTTCCAGCAGCCCCACCAAGGCCGTCGGCAGCGGGACCCGCCGTATCCGGTCGTTCTTCGTCGGCGTGTCGTAGCTGCGCTGAACGCTGCGCGTCGGCCTCTGCCTACTCCCGCCGCAGAAAGGCCTCGGCCAGTCGCCGTGTTCCAAAGCTGCGCCACCGCCGCTTTCCCGAGGCGTCCAGGTAGTTCACCTGGAAGCCGTGCGCCTTGCCGCGCTTGCGGATGTTGCCCTTGGGCTTGCCCACGGCTGCCTCCGGACGGTATGTGGCGCCTGTGTGGCGCGAGCCCGTCTACGGAGTACAGCGCATGGGTCGTAGACCCCCCTGTAAAGCCAGGCGCCCCCAACAGGATTCGAACCTGTGACCGTCG
>CAYYHT010000364.1:0-7825 GCA_964471355.1 uncultured Enterobacteriaceae bacterium | reverse complement strand
CACGATCTTCCCGGACGCCCCAGAGCTCTGCGACGGCTCGGACAACGACTGCGACGGCGAGACGCCGGCGGATGAGGTCGACGTCGATGCCGACGGCTTCTTGATCTGCGATGGGGACTGCGACGACGCGGATGCGGCGCTGAACCCCGACGCGACCGAGGTCTGCAACGGCATCGATGACGACTGCGATGCAGAGGTACCGGCCGACGAGGCGGACGACGACACCGATGGATTCCGAATCTGTGAGGGGGACTGCGACGACGCCAATGCCGATGCCCGTCCGGACGGCACCGAGGTCTGCGACGACGCCGATGTCGATGAGGACTGCGATGGACTCGCAGACGATCTCGACGCCGAGGGGGCCACTGGCAAAGTGACGCGGTACCTCGATGCAGACCTCGATGGGTTTGCGGTCGATGATGTCTCTGCCGAATTCTGCGAAGTGCCTGCGGACCACATTGAGCTTGGATCTATCGACTGCGATGACGCGCGCGACGACGCCAATCCCGGCGTGGTGCCGGAGACCTGCCGTGACTTCACGGACAACAACTGCAACGGCAGCTTTGATCAGTGCGTGCTCGCAGGAGTGGGAGACCTCGACGACTTCGCAGAGATGCGAGGTGGGCGTGTGGAAGAGCGCTTCGGCACGATGCTCACAACGGTCGGAGACTGGACCGGTGACGGAAACCCAGAGCTGCTAGTGATCTCGCGGCACGACGTGCCGGCAACAGGTGTCGGTGCGCTGTATATGGTCTCTTGGCCCTTCGACGATGAGTCGGTCGTCGCCGACGTCGCGTCTCACACGTTCATCGGCAACTACACCAACTGGTCCCTCGACAACGCTGTAGCGATTGGCGATCAGGACGCGGACGGCGTGGAAGACTTCGCTGCCTACAGCCCGAAGTTCAACGGCGAGGTGTACCTCATGCTCTCGGGCTCGGTGTCGCCAGGTGCCTCGAATATCGTGGACCGGCCGACCATCTTGGGCAGCAACAGCGACGACCGGATGGGGGCGGGCTTGGCAGCAGTCGACATCGACGTGGCGGACCCCGGCGTCGACCTGATCATCGGCTCGATCTGGCGGGATCCGGCTGGCCTGCAGAACGCCGGCATGGTGCATGTCCTTCGAGGACCGGTCACTTCTGGACTGGCCGACGTGGACAGTGCCCAGACGCGCATCAGCGGCACCACCGATGCGAGCTGGCTTGGACAGTCGTTCGCGACGGGAGACTTTGACGGCGACGGCGTCGGCGACTTTGCGGCGGGAGCGCCGAGTGAAGCAGGGACAGGCGATCCCGGCCATATGTACTTCTTCGCCGATCAGGTGATTGCGGACCTCGACGACACCGATGCCACCTCGGTCATGGCCGGACCCCATGCGGAATCGCGGTTTGCTTGGCGGGCTGCGGGACTCGGGGACATCGATGGCGACGGTCTGGACGACATGGTGGTCGGTGCGACCCAGTACGCGACAGATGGTGCCACCCATACCGGGGCTGCATTGGTGATCGCAGGACGTGCCAGCTGGCCGGCCACCCTCGATATGGCGACGGATGCGACCGCCACCCTGGAGGGCGCTCGGGATCAGGATCTGGTCGGTTTCGCGGTCGGGGCGGGCGGGGACATCAACAACGATGGGTTCGCGGACATCCTTGTGGGCGGACGCGGATGGGACAAGACCACCTTGGCGCCGAACCAAGGCGCGGCCTTCGTCTTGCTCGGGCCGCAATCGGGCAAGAGCGCCATCGACGCGGCGGCGGCTTCGATCGTCTATGGCGAGCATCCCAATAGCTTGATGGGCTTCGCGGTCGCTGGCGCGGACTTCAATGGCGATGGATTCTCGGACTACGCGATCGGTGCACCGGCGTACAACTTTGCCCTGTCGGGACAGGGCAGTGTCAGCATCGGGCTTGGAATCGGGCTGTGATCGGGCCCGTCCTGGATGCGCAGCCAGCCAGGGGACGGAGCCACCGGTGACTTCCCACCGCATGCAGTCCAACCCAGAGCCAGCAGGAGAATGAATCGACACATGATCAAGGATCC
This sequence comes from uncultured Enterobacteriaceae bacterium, assembly GCA_964471355.1. Taxonomy (GTDB): domain Bacteria; phylum Myxococcota_A; class UBA796; order UBA796; genus CAYYHT01. Next base: position 5,782 of record CAYYHT010000364.1, on the reverse strand, counting down.
AACGGGCTCAAGACTCTAAGCCTCCGGGAGGCTGCCTGACCCTCATCGCTTCATGCCTATTGCTGCTGACCAGCGCATTTGTGCTGGCCAAGGGAGCGGAGCGCGTCGGCCTGCCGGGCCTGCTGGGCATGATCTTCGCCGGAATCGCATTCAGCACACTGCCCTGGCCTGCGACGACCGAGGCGGGGCTGGCAACACTGTCTGAGCCTGTTCGCGCCGGCATCTTGGCGGTCGTGCTGCTCCGGGCGGGGCTGGCCATCTCGCGTGCCGACCTGCGCCGGGCCGGCTCCCTGGCGCTGCTGCTGGGCACCCTGCCGATGTTGGCCGACGCGCTTGCAGTGACCGTCGCGTCCCACTGGCTGCTGGCGCTGTCGTGGCCAGTCGCCTTTGTCGTCGGCTTCTTGGTGGCCGCCATCTCGCCAGCCATCGTCATTCCCACCCTCATTGACCAGCTGTCCGGCTCGGACGCCGAGCGCCGCAAGAGCCTGACTCCGCTGCTCGCAGGCGCACCCCTCGACAACATCAGCGCGCTGCTCGGACTGGGCATCGCGCTGGACGTTGCCGCCGGCGGCACGGTGGGCTGGCGCCAAGCCGTCGTCGACGTGCCCATCAGTGTCTTCGCTGGAATCGCGACAGGGGTGGCTGCAGGACTGCCCATCGCCTGGCTCATTGCTCGAAAGCCACCGCTCGCCTCTGCCCCGTCGGTTGCCGCCATCTTGATCGGAACGGCATGTGCTCTGGTGGGCATTGGACAGGCGCTGGGCATCTCGTACGCCCTCGCCATCGTGGCCTGCGGAGCCGTCGTGCGAGAGCTGTCCCCCGATGGCGCACAGCTTGTCTCCGAACAGCTGGCGCGGGTCTGGTCAGTGGCGAAGTACGCGCTGTTCGCCCTCATCGGTGCCGCCCTGAATTTGGCACCCCTGGCCTCTGCAGGTGGCGCGGCGGTGGTGGTCATCGGCCTGGGTCAACTCGGGCGAGCCGCGGCCAGCTGGCTCGTGACCTCGGGACGCGGGCTGTCTCGCGACGAGCGCATCGGAGCCATCACCGCATACATCCCAAAAGCGACGATTCAGGCAGCCTTTGCAGGCCTCGCTCTGGACCATGGGCTGGCGGACGGCCAGCTCATCCTAAGCATCGGCGTCCTGGCCATCGTGCTGTGCGCACCGGTCGGCGTGTCGGCCATGGCCGCAAGAAATCCGTCGCTTCGCGGGCGACGGGCGGTCGGGGGCCGGGTGAATCGCCAGCTCAGCTAAACGCTGCCAGCCGGGCCGGCGTATGGATGACGAACGAATTGGTCAGTCAGGAGGTCGCATATGACCCGAACGGCATCGCTTTGCCTGCTCTCCCTCACGTTGTCTGCCTGTGGGGTCGGCGGCGGGTATCAACACAGCTCCACGGTGCCGCTGGCATCCCGTGGAATCGCCATCGTGGATGACATCACGGCCCAGACTGGAATGTCAGGAAACACCTGCATGATCGACGTGCCCAGCGGCTTCTTCCTCGCCGACATCGACGTGGCGCAGGACACCGACCACATTGAAGATTCGAGCGGGCAGGCCGTGCTCGTGCGGGGCTCCGATGGGCTGCACAGCTTCCTGCCCGGCCAGCCATCGACCCTGCTTCTGTCGGGCTACCTGCTGGACGGCGCCCTGATCGACACCGGCGTGGTCGGCGTCACAGCGGACCCCGGCGGACTCACAGCGCGCTGGTCCGGGGACGTGCAAGCCGAGGTCAGCCTGCCCGACGCACGCTGGGAGGACTCGACCGCCGATCCGCTCACCGGGACGGTCTTCATCGCCCACGACGGATTGGTCGAGGCCATCGAACCCCAAGGCGACTCCCTGATCATCGGCGTGGGCAACCTGACGGTGTGGGACGCCGTCGCTGAGGTCTTGTACGTCGCCACCGTCGGCGGCACACAGCTCGCTGCATACGAGCGCGACGGGTCACAGCGCTTCGCCACCCACCTCATGGGGCCCATCCACGCGATGGCTCCACTGGGCGGGACCGGCTCGGTCATGGTGGCGGTCGATGACGGCGGACAAGGCGTGGTCCTGCACCTCGACGGCATCAGTGGCCGCCAGCGCACGCACATGAGCTTGCCCGGTCCCGTGGACGGACTCGCGGCATCACCGAGCGGCAACACCCTTGGCTTTGTCTCCGGCGACCGAGTCCTCTTCTTCCACCGGTAGCGTCCGGGGTGCGGGCGGAGTCCAGTGCCAGCGCATGTCTACCCATGGCAGAGGTACGCGGACCTCACGCTGAGGACAAGTGCCTTGGACCGCGGCCGCCACCAAGGGCAGACGCAGGCCATCCGAGACCTGGACGATCCACCCAGAGGTGGTCTGTTCAGCGGCACCGGTCAGGTGCGTGCCGTTGGACAGGACAAGGCAATCCGCCGAGGCCGATGCCGATGCGAGAAGAAGGAGCGATAAAACGAGCGACCGGGCCATAGGACCTCCAGACACCCTCGATCTAGGCCGCCGCCCCTTTGCACGCCCTTACTGGGGGTTACCGCGCTATGATCTGCGTGCCTCCATGAACCAGCTTCCCCTGTTCGGCGCCCCACCCCCTTCCGCGCCCCCTCAACCAGCAGCCGCCCCCACAGACGCGGCGGTCGATGTGCTGCGCGAAGTGTTCGGCTACAGCGGCTTTCGGGCCGGCCAGGAACGAGCGATCCGGTCCTTCATGAGCGGCACCGATGCGCTTGTCGTGCTGCCCACCGGGGCCGGCAAGTCCCTGTGCTTCCAGATTCCCGCCATCATCCGCGACCGCGAGGACGAAGGAGCCACGCTGGTCATCAGCCCGTTGATCGCCCTGATGGACGACCAGGTCAGCGCCCTGCAGGCTCGTGGCATCAGCGCTGTCGCCCTGCATTCGGGACGACCATGGGCCGAACAGAAGGCCCAACGCGCCGAAGCACGCACTGCGGCGTTGATCTACGCGAGTCCCGAGAAGCTAAAGAGCCCCCGCTTCCGAAAGTGGATGCGCGACATCGGCATTGCCGCCGCTGCGGTCGACGAGGCCCACTGCGTGAGCGAATGGGGTCACGACTTCCGACCGGACTACATGTCCCTCGACGTGCTGAAGAGCGAGTTCAACGTGCCCGTGATGGCGCTGACAGCAACCGCCACGGTCAAGGTGATGGAAGAGGTCGCGGACCGGTTGACCCTGGACGCGCCTACGGTTGTCCGCGGAGATTTCGCACGTCCCAACCTGACTTTTTCGGTCGAACACGTGCAGGGCGACAAGGCCCGAGCCGCCCGCGTTGTCGAGCTGGTCCAAGACCAGCCCAGCGGCCGCGTCATCGTCTACGCCGCCACCCGAAAACGCGTACAAGCCGTCGACAAGGCACTTCGCGCGGTCGGCATCAAGAGCGCCTACTACCACGCGGGCCGCTCCAGCCAGGCACGCGCAAACGTCGCCGCCGCCTTCGAATCGGGCAAGAAGCGCGTGCTCGTGGCGACCACGGCATTTGGAATGGGCATCGACCACCCCGATGTGCGACTGGTCGTGCATGCGAACGCCGCCGGCAGCTTGGCCGCCTACTACCAACAGGCCGGACGCGCCGGACGCGATGGGCTGCCATCTCGTTGCGTGGTGCTGTACAGCAGCGCCGATTCCATGACCCACAAGCGGCTGCGCGGCAACAATCCGAGGCCTGGGGCCGTCGCGGGCTGGTCGGCGATGCAGGACTATGTGTTTGGCCAGACCTGCCGACAGGCACAGATCATCCGCTACTTCACGGGCGAGGGTGCCGCCGACTGCCAAGGCTGTGACGCCTGCACCGATGGCGAGGCCGTCGCCGAGCAGGTTCGGGCCGCACGAGATGGCCTCAAGGAACGCGGCCGTGCCCGAGACGCCAAGAAGCGAAAGGACGCCGCGGTGTCCCTCGACAGCGACCAGTACACGATCATCGCGTCGTTCGTCGGCAGCCTGCGCAAGCCCCTGGGCAAGGCGCTGATCGCCAAGGGTCTGCGCGGCAGCAGCGCCAAGCCAGTCAAGCGCAAGGGCCTGGCCAAGAATCCCGAGTACGGAAGCCTGCGCGGTGTGCCCGAGTCGACCGTGCTCGACGCCCTGTCCGAGATGCTCGAGGACGGTCGCTTGGTGCGGAAGGGCCGCAAATACCCCACCGTCTGGTTGCCCGACAAGCGAGTCCGCGCTGTCCGCGAGCCCGGCAGCAAGCCCCGCCGACCTGTCCCGACCGGACTCAAGGGCGCCCTGGTCAAGTTCCGCAAGGCCGAGGCCCGCCGCCGGCGCTGGCAGCCATTCAAGGTGCTGACCAACGCCGTGATCGACCGCATCATCAGCGAGCAACCGGCCACCACCGCCGACCTGTACGCCATCAAAGGGCTGGGCGAAAAGAAGGTGCTCAAGTTCGGCGAAGGCATCCTGACTCTGGTCCGCCAGCACGCCTAGGTGATTACAGCAGCGCGTCGAACCTCGTGCTCACCGGAGTCTTTTGATGCCCATCCACGCCCTGCGCACCCCGGACGACCGCTTTGAAGGCCTGCCCGGCTACGACTTTGCCCCGCACTATGCCGACGATCTGCCCGGCTACGAAGGCCTGCGCATGCACTGGCTCGACGAGGGTCCTGCCGACGCCGAACACACCTATCTGTGCCTGCACGGCGAGCCCAGCTGGTGCTATCTGTACCGCAAGATGCTGCCCGTCTTCACCGAAGCGGGCGGCCGCGTCATCGCCCCAGACTTCTTCGGCTTCGGCCGCTCGGACAAGCCCGTCGACGACGCCACCTACACCTTCGATTTCCACCGCGACTCCATGCTGCGGCTGATCGAGCGACTGGACCTGCAGAACATCACCCTGGTCTGCCAGGACTGGGGCGGACTGCTGGGGCTGACGATTCCCCCCGACATGGCCGACCGCTTCAGTCGCCTGCTCATCATGAACACCGCACTGGCGACCGGCGTCAGTCCAGGAAAGGGATTCGAGGCCTGGAAGGAGAACATGCGCAAGAAGCCGGACTTCAACGTGGGCGGGCTCTTCCGCCGCAGCGTCGAAGGCATCACCGAGGCCGAAGTCGCCGCCTACGACGCCCCCTACCCCGACGTCAGCTTCAAGGGCGGCGTGCGCACCTTCCCCGAGCTGGTGCCTGTGACCCCGGAGATGCCAGGAGCCCAGCTGTCGATGCGGGCCGCTGGCTGGTGGTCCAGCGAATGGAAGGGCAAGAGCTTCATGGCCGTTGGCATGCAGGATCCGGTGCTGGGGCCCAAGGTGATGGCCATGATGCGGCAGCTGATCGCCGGTTGCCCAGAGCCGATGAAGGTCGAATCCGCCGGCCATTTTGTGCAAGAGCACGGCGAGTCGGTCGCCAAAGCAGCCCTTGTAAGCTGGGGTAACTGAAGGATTCGTCGACGGCCGGCAGACAGGCGACATCGACCTGACAACCCTCGTTCTGGGCAACTGGTTCATTCGTTTCGGTGTCTCAGCGTCCAATAGCGGCGGTTCATATAGCTTCGAACGCGGCGATGTCTCCCTGCGCATCGGACTCAGCACCTAAGGAGGAGCCCATGGCTTCGTGGATATTGCCGTCACGCTCGATGACGGTCCTAGCGTCGGACACAACCGGCACCTTTTACGCAATGACAGATTGGATTCCGGCCGCCAGCGTGAAAGACGTGAAAGCAGTTCTGTGGATGTCGAGGCGCAGCGTGTCGACCATCACCGCAACACCTGCTTTCCAGACGGCCGCCGAGAAGACGGACGCACCTGAGGCGTGGAGCGTGACCGGGATGACTTCCGGCGCTGTGAGCGCCGACG
>CAYYHT010000363.1:0-7828 GCA_964471355.1 uncultured Enterobacteriaceae bacterium | reverse complement strand
CCTGGGCCCAGCAGAAAGCTTCGACCTCCACCGCCACCGGGCAGCTCGAAGGGAATGGGTTTTTCAGCCACTGGACTTGTCCTTTTGTGCACGGGCGCGCGCCTTTGCAGCCGCAAGCGCCTCGTCGAGAGGGTCTTGGTGTTTCAGTTTGTCAGGCCGGGCGTACGCACCAGCCTGCTCTTGTATTTGCGCTAGGTCTTGAAGCAGGCTCTGCAGCTCGCTGTTGTAGCTGTTGCGGGTCGCGCGCATGGCGATCGCTGGCCAGAACGGGACCGAGAGGGCAAAGAGCACCACAGGCCACGCCAGCGGGAAGAACAGGGCGACGCGTGCAAAGAAGAACGCGGCGGCAATGCCCGCCCCGGCGAGGCCAATGCGGCCGACTGGCGTCGCAAGCGGCCCGAAGCCCGCACCGGAGTTCTCGGCTTGGGTCTGGGCAGTCGCGAGGCGGAAATAGCGAGGCAAGAAAGTCTCGAGCACCTCGCGCATCAGGAATTCACCGTGCAATTCGGGCTGGTCTTCGATGTTCAGGCCCTTGAATTCGGCGAGAGCTGCGTCCACATGCTCGCGACAGATGCGCTCGAACTGTTCGCGAGCCTCTGGCGCACGCCCGGCGTAGCTGCGCCGAGTCCCCTCGAGTCGTTCGAGGAGGCGAGCGCTGACGTTTTCGAGGCGGTAGTCGCTGGGAATCACGGAGCGGTGGATATCCCACTGAGGCGGTTGACGTCAGACGACTTGACTGGGGCAAAGCCTTTCGATACAAACCGCCGACCACGGGCGATTAACTCAGTGGGAGAGTGCCGCCTTCACACGGCGGAAGTCACTGGTTCAAATCCAGTATCGCCCACTTCGAAGGCCCCCTCGACGCAAGTCGGGGGGGCTCTTTCACTGGCGGAGGCCCGCCGCGTTCAAGTCCAGTATCGCCCACCACCGATCAACCCCGCCAAAGCTGTGCTTTGGCGGGGTTCTGATTGGAACGATCGATTCCGCTGGGCCCCTTCGAGCTGGCCCACGACATCGTCCGTCGGCCACGCATCACGGCCCTCTCAACCCGCGAACACCTCAGCGAGAGTCTGGGCTGCCCGGTCGACGAACGCCCGCACCTTCGGGTCGATGAACTCCCGGTCGGCATACACCACGCTCACGGGAAGATCGCCGCCCACGACGTCCTCCAGTACGGCGACCAGCAGGCCTTCCTCGATGTCGGCCCGTACCATCCTCTCGGGCAGCAGAGCGAGGCCGAGCCCGGCGAGTGCGGCCGCTCGAGCCAGGCTCACTGCGTTGCCCGCCAGTCGACCTCCAACCGGCACGGTCCCACCGGCTCGTAGCGGCCACCTCCGCGCGGGAGTCCAGCCACCCGCGAAGCCGACCACACACTCCCGGTCGGCGAGCTCGTCCGGGTGGCTCGGGGGGGGGCGATCGCTCAGGTAGGCGGGCGAGCCGACGACGACGGAGCGGGACTGGTGCACCTTCCGGACGATGAGATCAGCGTCGGTCACTTCCCCGAAGCGGATCGCCACGTCCACACCGTCCGCAATCAGGTCGACGTGCCGGGTCGACGCTCGCACCTCGATCTCCACCTCCGGGAAGTCACGCAGGAAGTCAGTGAAGAGTGACGGGTCCAGGATGGAACTGACCGACACGCGCAAGAGCCCACGGGGCGTGTCATCGAGGCGCCGGACCGCTGACCAAGCGGCGTCAGCATCGGCGACGATCCTCCGGGCCCGGCCAAGGAGCTCCTCGCCCGCGGGCGTGAGCACGAGTCGTCGCGTGCGTCGATGTAGCAACCGCACTCCGAGCTCACGCTCCAGTGCCGACAGACGACGGCTGAGCGTGGCCCGTGGGAGGTTCAGGCGCCGGGAGCCTCCAGCAATGCTCCCGGCTTCGAGGATGGCGGTGAACTCGATGAGTCTATCGACGCTGGGCATTCGTGATCTCACTGGACGGTACTAGTGCCGCAACTGGCCCTTGTCTCATTCACAGCACGCCTCTACCTTACTTGTGCCTCCAACGCCGTGTCGGAACAACCCATGCAGAACTCGAAGATCCTCAAGACAATCCTGCTCGTGCTCGGCGGCCTCCTGCTCGTCCTGGGTGCCTGGCGCGTGGGGGCCCCCGTCAGCTTCTACGCCAACAGCGGCATCGCGCTGACCAGTGACCCGGCGATACTGAGCGAGGCGCGAGGAGCGGGCGGAGTGGTCGTGGGCTTCGGGCTGCTGACGCTCCTCGGCATCTTTGTCAGGCGATTGACTTTCACCTCCACCGTCGCGGCGACGGTCCTGTTCCTGTCCTACGGCTTCGCCCGCCTGCTTGGACTCGTCATGGACGGAGACCCCGGCCCGGCGATCATGCAGGGCATCGCATTCGAATTCCTCCTCGGAGGCGTCGGCGCGGCCGCGTTGATTCGGTACCGGGGCCTTCCGAGCCGATCACGGAGCCCTGGATAGCCGCACCAATGCACCGGGCTGCTGGTCAGTCCAGCCCCCTTCGTCCACCAAGAAAGTTCGAACATCGTCCAATGAGGCCCACCATTATTAAGGCGCTTCGCGCCAAGGGGCGCTGCCCCTTCGACCCCGCCGGGAGACCCCGGACCCCCGTTTGTGGGTCCGGGGCCACGTCGGGCAGATGTTTTAAGCTGCTTCGCGCCAAGGGGCGCTGCCCCTTCGACCCCGCCGGGACAGACCCCGGACCCCCGTTCGAGTGGGTCCGGGGCCACGTCGGGCAGATGTTTTAAGCTTCGCGCCAAGGGGCGCTGCCCCTTCGACCCCGCCGGGACAGACCCCGGACCCCCGTTCGAGTGGGTCCGGGGCCACGTTCGAGTCGGTCCGGCCCCCCGTTCGAGTGGGCTCGATCAGCCGACCGAGTCCACCTTGCCCTCCAGCTTGGCCCGGTGGCTCTTGAGCGCCTCGACAACAAAGTCCCGGAAGGTCCGCAGCCTGGGATTACGCCTCAAGTCCGGATGCACGAGCACCCAGACGTCGTAGCCGGGCTTGGGTTCGGTGCGCCTCGGCAGGTGCCCATCTGCAAAGAAGCAGGGCAGCGTCACCATGCCAAGACCGGCGGCCGCCGCACTCCGCAGCAGTGCTCCATCAAAGATCTGCCCCCGAACTGGAGCGTCAGGAAACGCGGAGTCTGCAATCCACGCCGCGTCCCGCTGGCCGCCAAATAGGCCAATCCAGTTGTCCGCATCGCCGTAGGTGGCCTCGTAGGCCGTGATGACCAGGCGGCCCGCTAGGTTCTCGTCCGGCGCCTTTCCATGGGGCATCCAGCGAATGGCGACGTCGGCCTCACGCTCCGCGAGGCTCGCTACGGAATAACTTGCGTCCAGCTCCAGGTCGATCTGCGGCCAGCGCTTGCAGAAGGCCATGAAGTCATCCATCAACAGCTCGGTGCCCACAATGCCCGGCAGGGTGACCCGCACCCGTCCCGACAGCTCCGGGTTCGACGCCTGCGCCACGCGACCGAGGGCAAACATCGAGCGCTCCACTTCCTCGGCCGCCGCAGACAGCGATACCGCTTGGGGCGTTGCATGCAGCCCATCGGGGCGGCGCTCGAACAGCTGCAGACCCAGCCTCTGCTCGAGCGCTGTCAGCCGGCGACCGGCGGTGGGACGGCTCACCCCCAAGTTCTGGGCTGCCTGACGCAGGCTGTCCGCGCGCATGGTCGCCAAGAAGATGCGCACGTCATCCCAGTTCAGTTCATTGATGTCTGCCATGCCCAAGTTTGTACCACTGCCCGCCATAGGCGGCACGGCAGTGTGCCCACTCGCTCATACCCGCAGGCCTTGCGCCAGCAGGTCAAACACCACCCGGATGCGTCGATTGGTGCGGAGCTCTCGGTGGCTCGTCAGCCACATTGGCACCGGCCAGGGCTCAATCGCGTCGAGCACTCGCACCACGCTGGGCTCTGGATCGCCGATGGCCTCCATGATGATGCAGATGCCCAAGCCTTGTTTGGCGTACTCCCACTGCACCAAGTGGTTGTTCACGACGATGGGAAAGTTTGCCGCGGTCAGGTTCAGGCCAATGGTCTTCAGCCCATCGATCATCACCGCAGACCGATCAAAGCCAAACAGCTCCGCCCGCGAAAGCTCCTCCAACGTGGTCGGATTGCCGATGCTAGCCAGATAGCTAGGTGAAGCATACAGGCGCGCCCAGCCATCTTGCAGCTTCTTGGCCACCAGCTCGGGGTCCTTGGGGCGGAAGTTGCGCACGGCGATGTCGGCCTCGCGCCGACGCAGATCGCTGGCTTGGTTCGAGGCCACAACTTCAATGTCGATGCCCGGGTGCTCTGCGCGAATGGTCGCAATCACCGGCGGCAGCAAGAACGCCGAGATCACCTCGCTGGCGCCGATGCAGACCGTGCCCTCTAGCGATGTGGACTTGCCCGCAGCACTCAACGACAGACGAGCGGCAGCATCGTTCATGGCCCGCACATGCTCTGCGAGATCCAAGCCGGCGGACGTCAGCACCAGTCCCCTGCCCACACGCTCGAACAGCGTGACCCCCAGCTCCTCCTCCAGCAACGCGACCTGCCGCCCCACCGTCGGCTGAGCCACCCCCAGCGCCCGCGAAGCCGCCGAGAACGACCCCTCCTCTGAGGTCACGAGAAAGGCCCTGGCACGGTTCCAATCGAAGTTCACTGCATCCACCCATTCATAAATGCATGGTAACCCGACAGGAAACGGCAGTGTCCAAACAAGAATGCATGCTTAATCTTCATGTGCCGAACACACACGGCTGCTCATCCCAATCAGGAGATTCCCATGAAGGCCGCCACACAAAACGCCTACGGCACACCCGACATCCTCAAGCTTGTCGAGGTCGAGCGGCCACCGGTCGGGGACAACGACGTCTTGGTGCAAGTGCATGCCAGCATCGTCAGCCAGGGCGACCGCCGCCTGCGCTCGTCGGACTTCCCCGGCATGTCGTGGCTTCCTGGCCGACTGATGATGGGTGTGTTCAAGCCCAACAACCCGGTCCCCGGAACCATGTACGCCGGCCAAGTTGCCGCAGTCGGCAGCAAGGTCTCTCGCTTCAAGGTCGGAGACGACGTGTTTGGCAGCGTGGACTTCGGCGCCCACGCCGAGTTCCTGGCCACTGCATCGGATGGGCCCATCGCGCCGATGCCCAAGGGCGTCGACTACACCACCGCTGTGGCCATCCCCTACGGAGCGGGCACGGCACAGGAGTTCTTGGGTGAGCTCGCCGACGTCCAAGAGGGCGAGCACGTGCTCATTCTCGGTGCATCGGGCGGCGTTGGACGGTTCGCCATCCAGCTGGCCAAGCACCTTGGAGCCGAGGTGACCGGAGTGGCCACAGCACGCAACCACGAGCTCATGCGCTCGCTCGGTGCCGACCACGTCATCGACTACAGCACCGAGGACTTCCGCAACAACGGCCAGCGGTACGACGTCATCTTCGACACGGTGGGTGCAGTGCGCTTTGACCAAGCACGGGATTCGCTGACCGAGGCCGGCCGCTACCTGTCGTTGATCGTCAGCATGCGGCTGCTGTTCGCGGTGCTGACGACCTGGCTCTTCGGCGGAAAGCGAGCGCTGTTCGGCGTCGCGATGGGCAACCAGCAGACCACCGAGCGTCTGGCTGACCTGACCGAACAAGGCGTGTTCAGGCCGGTGATCGACAGCACCTGGTCCCTGACCCAGCTGCGCGACGCTCATGTGCACCTCGAGACGGGGCAGACACAGGGCAGCGTGGTGATCGCCGTCGCCGATGTGGGACTGCGCATCGCCGCAAAGTGAAGGGTTGAGCAACGCTGCACACAGAGCATTCGGACCTTGGCCCCACCGGAGTCCGAATGCGTCTCGTTGTCCCCGTCGCGTGCCTGCTCGCCCTATGTGCCAGTCCTTCTCTGGCTGAAGGGCCGGCGGTCGGCGTTCAAGAAGAAATCTCGCGCCAGTCGGGCACCACCCCGCAAGAAAAGCTGCAGTATGCAGCCGACTCCAACGCCGAGATGGCCGGTGCTCAGCAAACCGTCGACACGCTGCTGCAGGGGCGACCGAACGCCGAACGCATGCAGTGCCTGAGCAACAGGCGCACAGCTCTTGCCGCGCTGCACCAAGTCAGCACCGCGGCCGAGTCCACGCTCATCACCGCCCTAGAGCGGGGCCAGCAGGAACAGGCCGACCACGAGTTCCGCAAGATCGCCGTGGCACTCACCAAGTCTCGTCAGCTGCTGGCCGAGGCCGAGCGCTGCATGGACGACAGCGGCCTGCGCAGCGGGGACACCGTCCTGAGCATCCAGACAAGTGCTGGTCCTCCAGGTCTGCGCATGCGGCCCCCGTCCAGAACCAAGCCCATCAAGCGCACCCCGGGCTTGGTCAAGCGCGACCAACCCGACACCAAGAACCCGGTTCAGACCACCGATCGCACGCCCCTGTCCACCTTCTCGGTCGACGTCGACACGGGTTCCTACACCTTCTCGCGCAGCGAGCTGAGCCGTGGCGTCGTGCCGCAGCCGCAGGTCATCCGCGTCGAGGAGTTCGTCAACTACTTCGACTACGACTACCCCGACCCGAGTCCGGGGCTTCCCTTCGCCTTGCACACCCAGGCGGTGCCCTCTCCTTGGCACGACGGGGCTCATCTTCTGCGCATCGGCCTGCACAGCCGGCAAGTGACCGCGGCGGAGCAACAACCGAGCCACTTCACCTTCCTGGTCGATGTGTCCGGGTCGATGGGCAGTGCAAACAAACTCGACTTGGTGAAGCAGAGCCTGCAGATGCTGACCGAGCAGCTCGACGCCGAGGACACGGTCGCCTTGGTGGTCTACGCCGGGGCCTCAGGGGTTTTGCTGGAGCCCACGTCGGTGGCGCAGAGGGCCACGATTCTGTCGGTACTCGAGTCGCTGAAGTCCGGCGGCAGCACCGCCATAGGCGCCGGCATCGACGCTGCGTACCGGCTCGCTCAGCAGACCTATGTGCCGGGGCACAACAACCGCGTGATCATCGCCTCGGATGGCGACGCGAACGTCGGCAACTCCAACCCAAATCAGCTGGTCGAGACCATCCGCGACCATGCGCTCGACGGCATCACGCTGACGACGCTGGGCTTTGGCCATGGCAATTACCGCGACGACATGATGGAGCGCCTCGCAGACCGTGGAGACGGCGCCTACCACTACGTCGACACCATCGAAGAGGCCGAGCGCCTGTTCACCGACGAGCTGGCCGCAACCACCGTCACGGTGGCGCGCGACGTGAAGATTCAGGTGGAATGGAACCCCTCGGCCATCGAGCGCTACCGGCTGGTTGGCTACGACAATCGGCGCCTGCGCAATCGAGACTTCCGCGACGACGCCGTCGACGCCGGAGAGGTCGGCTCGGGACACCAAGTCACCGCCCTGTACGAAGTGTGGCCAGCCTCTGGCGCACCCGAACAGGACTGGGCAGTGGTTCGCCTGCGCCACAAGCCCGCGGGCCCCGATGCCCGCTCCAGTGAGCTGGCTTTCGCGGTGAGCCCCGAAACCCTGGTGCCGAGCATGGTCGACGCCAGTGCCGACACCCAACACGCCATCGCCGCCGCGACCTTTGCAGAGTGGCTTCGCGGGTCCGACATCGGTGACATGACCATCGAAGACGCCAGTGAACTGTCCAGGGATGAGCCCTTAAGAGAACTCATCGCCAGAGCCGTCGGGTTGTCCGCCGGCGTGGCCAAGGGGGCCAAAAGCATCAAGAGGCCCAGCGTCCACGACGGCGGCTTCGCGCTCCGCAGGAACGTGCTGCACACGAGCTGGAAGGGGCCCGTCAAGATTCTGCAGAGAGCACTTTTCTCGATTGAACGTGCCGCGTTGCACATCCGTGGGCTGGATTCTC